>JBNMLR010000308.1:0-3627 GCA_050874945.1 Butyribacter sp.
CAGCAGCCGGATCCAAATGATAAAAAGTATCTGAACACGGACGGTCCATTCAACCAGACTTTGTATGACACAGATTATGGTGTATATAAAGATAAGGTTGAGCTTTACAACAATACCACAGGAAATTCAATCCTCACACAGGCAGAAGCACAGTTTGACCTTCTTGTAAATGGTATCATAACAATGTTAAATGATGTTTTCTGTCCAAATTTGAAAGACAAAGATGGTGATGACAGGATTACGATAAACAGTGCAGTTGAAGGTACGACAAAGGATGCAAACGGCAATGACATAACATTTAAACTTGACACATCAAAAAAATATAAGCTGCTTGATGTTACAGATACTCCGGTAGGAGCAGACGATGATGAGACTATCGGCACTGAACTGTTTGTCAGAACAGGTATGCCAAGATATACAAAGATAACTCTTGACCATCAGGTTTATTCAGACACCTGCGTAGATGCGGACGGAAATCCGGCAGGGCTTGCAAAAGACAATGGTGACGGAACATATACATTATATGTTTACAATGAAGAGAATGTCTCAATAGAACAGGATCAGACAGACGGCAAATATACATATAATTATCATGAAGATAAGGACGGTTACACTGACAAGACAACAATGTACACTATTACAAATCTTCAGATAAATCCGGACATACTTGCTGATTATTCACTTCTCCCGGTAAAGGAGAGTTCAGCCGGAGGAGATTCAGGTGCATATGCACAGGATATATACAAGGAGATTATCGCGGCATGGAACTCAGACTTTGCGGTACTTGACCCGAATACCAAAACTTCTTACACATTTGATGAATATTACACTGAAATGATAGGAAACTTTGGCACAAGAGGAAGCGTATGGCAGACTATAGTAGACAACCAGGAAAAAGAAGTTCAGAGCGATGAAAATAAGAGACAGCAGATAGCCGGCGTATCAACGGACGAAGAACTGGCAAGCCTTTTGACATACCAGCACGCATACAATGCGGCGTCAAGATATATAAATGTAGTAAACCAGATGCTTGAACATCTGATTGAAAGACTCGGATAAAACATAGAAACTCAGGGGAGGAAAATATATGGCATCAACATTTTTTGGATTAAACATAGCCGTATCCGGAATGAACGCATACAATGCACTGTTAAATACAACAGCGCACAATATATCCAATACTAAGACAAAAGGGTATTCAAGACAGGTAGTAAACCAGCAGGCAAAAAACGCATTGTCTCTTAGGACCTCATTCGGAATGCAGGGTACGGGTGTTGAAGTTACTGATATAGCAAATACAAGAGATTCATATTATGATTATAAGTATCGAAAAAGTACGACAACATTCGGATATTATGACTCGGCAAAATATTATATGAGCAGTATAGAAGATTATTTATATGTAAAGGATGACAAGAGCGGCGGACTTTCAACATCACTTGATTCATTCTTTAAATCACTTATAAATATGACAACGGATTCCACGGATACAACGAAGAGAGCAGAGGCAGCAGGTTATGCAGATTCGCTTGGAGAGTATGCAAGGAAAATGTCAACAAATCTTCAGACGCTTCAGAATGATATAAATACAGAGATAAGTTCTACAGTCAAGCAGATAAATGCGTATGCAGAGCAGTTGGTATCACTTACAAAGCAGATAAACTCACTTGAAGTTTGCGGAGGACAGGCAAACGATCTGCGTGACCAGAGAGCAAGGATACTTGATGAGCTCTCAGCACTTGCCGATGTGGAAGTTACGGAAAAAGTTCCTGAGACGGGAAGCGGACTTCACCAGTATATAGTGTCACTCGGAGGCAATATCCTCGTAGACACATACTCATATAAGACAATATCCGTTGAAACATCTACAACAAAAGACAATCAGTGTGATGTTCAGGGACTTTACGGACTTAAATGGAGTGACGGCCAGACATTTAATATAAGAAGTACTATACTTGGAGGAAAACTTCAGGCATTATTTGAGATAAGAGACGGAAATAACGGAGAAAACTTTCAAGCCAAACTTTCCGATAATGGCAACGGAACCTGTGTAGGCACGGATGCAAACGGAAGGTCTACCATCACATTATCAGCAGAGTCGATAACAGGAGCTAATAACTGTGACCTTGCAAAGCTCAGCATACCGGAGGCAAATGCCTGCCTTACTATAGGAGGAATAGATTACAAATATGATTCCTTTGAAGTATCAGTAGCATTAGACGGAACATATACATATACATTTACATTGTCAGAAAATCTTGATGCAACGGAAACGGCTAACATTGAAAAGTCTTATGCCAAAGGTGATTCGGCATCAATAGGAGATGCGGTGGATTTCAGAGGAATCCCTTATTATATGTCGCAGCTTAATGAATTTATCAGAACATTCTCTGCAAATGTAAACCAGCTTCAGAATATGGGTTATGACATGAACAATGACCATGGAGTGGATTTATTTGTTGGACTTGACAGTAAGACAAATAAGCAGATGGATATGATAGAGCTTATCAGAAACACAAAAGACGGTTATTACTATCTCAATGGAAGCAAGGTATTTTCGTTCTCAGGAAATATAGACGCTTCTACAGACCCGACAAAAATAACAGCCGGAACAGATACAAATGATGCAACACTCATGGATTACCTTAAAAACAATGAATATACGATAAAAAAGGATTCAGAAGAAGTTGTAAACAAAAACGGCATAAACGGAAAGATATACACACTTGTCAATAAAGACGGTGATGATACGGAGACGATATTTATACCGGATGATGTAAAGAATATCTTCACATTCAGCTCATCTTCGACAGAGGATGCAAACGGGGATGTGTATTCATCATATTATGGAATTACGGCAGCAAGATTTCAGGCAAACAAGAATGTTGTAAAAGACGGAAGACTTATGGCGGCTGCTAAATATCCGCAGGAAAAAACAGGTTTGTCAGAATCAGGAAACCTTGACAGACTTGTTGCATTGCAAAATGACCAGAATATATTTAAACAGGGAACACCGACGGCATTCCTTCAGATAATGACGGCAACGATAGGTGTAGATTCAAGTAAAATTGTTGCGGCAGCTACAAACTCAGAAAATATACAGAAATCCATTGAAAACAGAAGACTTTCAATAATGGGTGTAGATGAAGACGAAGAAGGTCAGAACCTTATTATCGCACAGAACCTGTTAAATGCACAGTACAGAGTAATCTCGGTCATGAATGAAGTGCTTGACAAGCTGATAAATCAGACCGGAGTATAAAACACCAAACCTGACGGTTTGATGTAGAAAAATGCCTGACGGCATTTTTCGCAGGCTGAGAAATCAAAGATTTAAACACCAAATCAGAGATTTGATGTAAGAAAATGCTTAATAAGCATTTTCTGCAAGTTTAGAAATATCAGTTTAGCGGTTTGATGCAGAAAAATGTTTAAAAAACATTTTTTGCAAGCTAAGAAATATCAGTATAATGCCTAGAGGCATTATGATTAAAAAAACAAGGGGGACTAAAATGAGAGTTACAAATTCTATGATTTCAAATAGTGCTTCGGCACATATTACAAATGCAAAGAACAGTCTTTTGAAATATTCAGATCAGTACACGACACAGAAAAAGATACAGAGAC
>JBNMLR010000309.1:0-3614 GCA_050874945.1 Butyribacter sp.
GTACTACATTTATGCAAGATAAAAGTATAACTACAATTATTACTACTAAAGGTACTAAAAATTCCATTTTCATATTCCCCTTTCTACCAATTCTGCTTTTCTACAAGCAATTTAACTCCTTTTACCTCTTTTACTTTGACTTTTGAACCCTCAGGAATGATTTCATTGTCATCAACACTCCTCGCAGTCCACTCAAGTCCTCTTACAACAACTGCACCTTTCTGGTTAAAGTTGTCAATCTCCTCTGTAACTTTTGCTTCTTCACCGATAATACTGTTTATATTTGTCTTTGTCCTGCTGTTATTTAAGTATTTTTCTGCAATAGGTCTTGTAAAACAGAACAATACCACTGATACGACCAAAAACAATGCAAACTGCACGATGACCGGAGCATGAAAAAGTGCTGCAACAACCGCAACTAATGCCCCTGCCGCAAACCATATGGTCGTAAGACCCATAGTGATTATCTCTATGACAAGCAGTATCGCCATGGCAATAAGCCAATACATCGGTTCCATATTTCTTCCTCCTCTCCTATACCATGTACTGACTGTATCTTCTCAAAACGAATTATTTTGGCTGGATTTCCGAGAGTACATGATTTATACGATTTTATCGCATTTATTCACTGAATATAGCTCAAACGACTGTATTTGTCAACTAAATGATACTTTCGTTTCTCCATTCAGCTATTATTCACAACCGCAGATAAACTAAGTAACAGACTATTTTCTTTTCTGCCTTGCCATCTCATACATTATTATGGCGGCTGACACGGCTGCGTTAAGTGACTCTAATTTTCCCTCCATAGGTATTCTGATACGCTTTGATGCTTTTTCAAACACCACATCCGAAACACCGTTTGCTTCATTGCCTATTATAAAAGCGGCACCCTTTGTGTAATCGACACAATCATATACTTCACTGCCCTCCATTGCAGTTGCATACACATCATATCCGGATTTTTTAATCTCTTCTATAATACCTATAAGCGACTCAACATAACAGAACTTAACTCTGAAGATTGCTCCCATCGTCGAACGCACCACCTTAGGATTGAAAAGGTCAACGCTCTCCCTGCTCATAATAACACCGGACATTCCTGCCCCCTCAGATGTTCTTATTATAGTGCCGAGATTGCCGGGGTCCCTCAAATCATCAAGAAGCACCCACGCTTTTCTCTCATCCGACAGGATTTCACTGACATCATACTCAGGCATATTGACTGTTGCAAGAACCCCCTGAGGTGTAACCGTATCGGAAATCTGCTTAAAAACATTATCGGCAACAACCTCATACGGTATTCTTTCGAGTTTATCGCCAAGTCTCTGTGCCGTCTTATCAAGAGCAGACTCCGAAATATATAATTTATCGAGTTTATCAAAATTGATTGCTTCAAGAACCATCTTAATCCCCTCGGCAACAAATTTCTTAGTCTTTCTCCTCTCCCTCGCCTGCTTCTGCAACTTAATGAGTTCTTTAATCTGCCCGTTGGACTCGCTCGTTATTATTAAATCCCTTGATTTCAAACCAAATCTCCCCTTTAAAACAATATATACACATAAATGAATGCAAATTTCAAACAAATATAATGTGTGCTTACATACAATTATTTTTGAGTTGTAGCATTATTTTTACATTAGCATACCGGCATTATTATTCTGTCGTAATATTTGCTTGGATTGTGCAGCTATAACAAATAATGTTAGCCGGTACTTTTGTCGTCGTCAGCACTTAAGGGTGGTATTTTCACCCTTTATGTACTGCTACGAACGACAATGTAGCGAAAGCGTGCCGGCGGTATTATTCTGTTATAGCTGCACAATCAACACAACCTACATAAAACTTACTCCTCACTCATCTTCGCAAGCCTTGCCGTCTGGTCTGCCGCAATGATATTTTCAAGAAGCTCATTTATATCACCGTCAAGTATCTCCCCAAGTCTGTGACTTGTGTACTTTATCCTGTGGTCTGTAACCCTGCCCTGTGGGAAGTTATATGTTCTTATCTTCTCTGAACGGTCACCTGTTCCGACCTGGCTTCTTCTCTCTGCCGCCTGCTCGCTGTTTGCCTTTTCCTGCTCCATGTCATAAATTCTTGAACGGAGAACTTTCATGGCTTTATCTTTATTTTTAAGCTGTGATTTCTCGTCCTGACAGGTTACAACGATTCCCGTAGGGATATGCGTGATTCGTACTGCCGAGTCAGTTGTATTTACACACTGACCGCCGTTTCCTGATGCTCTATACACATCAATCTTACAGTCATTAGGGTCTACATGAACATCTACTTCCTCAACCTCAGGCATGATTGCTACCGTTGCCGTTGAAGTGTGAATTCTTCCGCCAGACTCAGTAGACGGTATTCTCTGCACACGGTGAACACCGCTCTCATATTTAAGTTTTGAGTACGCACCCGCACCTATTACCATAAATACGATTTCCTTGAAACCGCCGATTCCGTTTTCGCTCGCACTCATAACTTCCACTTTCCAGCGGTTTGCCTCGGCAAATTTTGAATACATTCTGAAAAGGTCTGCCGCAAAAAGTGCCGCCTCGTCTCCGCCTGCACCGCCACGGATTTCGACGATAACGTTCTTCTCATCGTTAGGGTCTTTTGGAAGCATGAGAATTTTAAGCTCCTGCTCACATTTCTCAACAGTTTCCTTGCACTCATTAAGTTCCTCTTTTGCGAGTTCACGCATCTCCTCGTCGCTCTCCTCGTCAAGTATCGCAAGGCTGTCCTCTATTCCGTCTTTTGCAGCCTTATATTCCTTGTACTTTTCAACGATAGGAGTAAGTTCGTTCTGCTCACGCATAAGCTCCCTGTATTTTTTCTGGTCATTGATGACCTCAGGCTCAGTGAGCATCATGTTTATTTCTTCCAAACGTCCTACAAGTTCTTCTAATTTATCAAACATCGTTTTCCCTCCATATAAAAATATTGTTTATATTTATATTCAGTGTATAAATCCTAAAAATCTTTAAAGCAAAGCCTGTGTATTCTTTTTTTGCATAACAAAATTTCAACTTTTATTTAACAGCCATAACCACCCTGTCATTTTCGCAAAGGTCCTTCTTTACGACAACATCTTTAAAGCCCTCGTTTTCAAAAATCTCTTTTACGGCTCTGCCCTGGTCGTGCCCTATCTCCATGAACATCATCCCCGAACCAGCAAGATGTTTTTTTCCCTCTTTTGCAAGTATGCGATAAAACATAAGACCGTCCTCTCCACCGTCAAGTGCAAGTATCGGGTCATGCTCCCTCACCTCCGGTTCAAGAGTTTTTATCACATCGGGTCTGATATAAGGCGGATTTGATACTATAATATCATATTTTCCTGTTATTTTTTCAAACATATCACTTTCTATAAAAGAAACCTCAGCTTCATTTGAAAACGCATTTTTCTTTGCAACTTCCAATGCCTTTTTAGAAATATCAGCACCGCTACATTCTGCCGTGTGCTCAAGTTTTTTCAAAGATATTATAATGCAGCCTGAACCCGTACACATATCAAGTATTTTCTTTCCGTGTGCAAAGGGGAGGACATTTTCGACAAGGCACTCCGTATCCTGTCTTGGAACTAAGACATTTTCATTTACAAAGAAATCAAA
>JBNMLR010000310.1:0-3601 GCA_050874945.1 Butyribacter sp.
AAATATATATATGAAATTCCATCGGCACTTCTTGTAAATCCAAACACAAATGAGTGGCTGTGGAAAACAGAAGAAAATATGCAATTAGGCGGATATACACTTATAGACGGTATGTTAGGCAGGATAAAGAAAAGTGAAAAATTTCAGGAGGGAAGTTATATCTTTAAGACAAAAGATGTTGTCAAAAAATTTTTGGTAAAACTTTTAAGTCTTTTAAATGAACATTTTCCAAATGAGACAATATTAAAACTTGTCATCACGATTCCTGAGAGAGAAACAGTCACCGTAAATATGTTAAAAAATGTTCTGGCAGAACTTGGGATAGGAAATGACAGACTTGTCATTCTGGGACATAAGCAGAGTTATATGTATTATGCAGTCAGTCAGCCAAAGGAACTATGGGCGAACAGTGTAGGATTGTTTGAGTTTGATGAGAGAGGATTAAGATACACAAATCTTACTGTTGATAAGAGAACAATACCGTATATTGTCGGTGCAGATTTGCATGACCTGTCGGATATAATGCCATATTCCGTGTTAGAGGAAAAAGGTGACATTAAGTATATGTTTTTGAACACGGCAAATACAATGCTGCATAAAAAAATGGTTACAACGATATATGTGACAGGAAAAGGGTTTGATGAAAGGTGGGCAACTGATGCGTTAAAAGAACTGTGCAACGGCAGGAGGGTGTTCAGAGGACAAAATCTTTTCAATAAAGGAGCAGCGTATGCGGCGAGGATGCTCACTGACAGGGAAAAGACAAAAGAATTTATCTTTCTCGATGACGATATGCTCACAAGTGACATATCTATCAGGACATATCACAATGCAAAGATGCACGATGTTGTGCTTGCAAAGGCGGGAACATTGTGGAGTGATATAGATGAGTCTATCGATATAATACCCGATGATGAGGATGAAATTCAGATTACCGACAAAAATGTGCTGACAAGAGAGACGAGGGCTCATATACTTTCGCTCAGCGGTTTTGCTGTCAGGGACAATAAGACGACAAGATTTACGGTCAGAATCAGATTTGCCGACAGATATACCTGTATAGTCACATTAAAGGACAATGGATTTGGAGAATTTTATCCTTCGACAAACAGGATATGGGAGCGTTACATTAAAATAAATGGAGCAGATTTAAAAAATGAAGCTGGAGGAAAATGATGGGAAAATTAATAGAATGTTGCGGAAAGATAGCAGATAAACCATATCATTTCAGGCTTACTGACACAAATGTATATACGATAGAAGAAGTCTGCTACTATATTTATAACAATATATATATAATACGCGAGCAGATATTTGACAAAAATTTTTCAATGTGGCTTAGAAATGAACTTGGAATGACAGTAGTTGCCGACAAGATAGACACCATGAGATTTGACAAAAGGAAATTAAAAGATATTGTAGTAACAATATGCTGCAGTTGTGATTACTATGATGAGGAGCAGATAAATGAACTTATCGGTGTGATGGATTCAATAGAAAATCTTTCGGAATGGCAGAAATCAAAGATAAAAGCAGACAATTATTCAAGATTTGGTCTTTATGAAAAGGCTGTTGAGGCGTATGCGGCAATACTGGAAAAAGATGATATGCTCGGTGCTTCTGATGAGGACTACGGAAAAATATACCACAATATGGGAACTGCTTTTTGCGGACTCGGTGCATTTATAAAAGCATCTGACAGTTTTGAGCACGCATACGAAAAAAACAGGAGTGCAGAGTCTCTATATTCCTATTTTTATACGCTTAAACTTACAGGGGACAAAAAGCTGTTTGACAGGGCGGTAAAAAAACTGGATGTGGAAGTACCGGTATTAAACAGGATAATGGAGCAGTTTGCGGAGGTAAATGATGAGACGAGAAATTCAAAAAGTGTCCGTCGCATCCTTAAATTAAAAGAAACAATGAAAGCGGGATACCTTGAAGAATATTATCATAAGGTAGATGGCTGTTTAAATCAGTGGAAAGAAGAATACAGAAATGAGATAGGTGCGGGCGGCAGCAGATAATAGGTGCTATAATTATCGTATATTAATGACCGGATATTAATATTCGGAGTTAATTAGAAAGGGCAAAAGATATATATGTTTTTTTCAGGCAGAAGAAAAAAGAAAAAAGAAGATAATATAGAAGATGTATTGAAAAAAGGGACAGAAAAAGATTTAAAAGCCGAAATATCCGAAAAAAGTGATGATGAAGAAGCCTATGAAAAAAAAGATGACGGTTTCAGAAAACAGATGGCACAGGAAATGCTCTCACAGGAAAAGCCTGTGACAACAGGAAAAACAGATGCAATAAGGTTTGTGAGAAACAACTGTGAAGCCATAGCCGAAAATGAAAGACAGATAGTTGAAGCGAAAAAGGAATATGAAAAAGTAACATCATATCTGACGGACATTCAGCGTATCGACATGGCGAGGGAAGACGAGTATCGTGAAATAAAAGATACGTGCAAAAGTATTCTCATACTTACACAGGAGAGAAGTAAGTACAAGAACAGAAATCTCACGATAAGCGATGCACAGATGCGTAAATTTGAGCCGTTTGAGGACGAACTTGTCGATGAGATTAAAAAAATGTATAACGCCGAAGTATATCAGGATGCGATAGAGGGAGATATTAAAAATCTGAAAAAAGAAAAAGACTCACTCTATTCGCAGAGAAAAGAAATCATAGCAAAGCAAAATTCGCTAAAAGGAATGACAAAGGTACTTGCGGTACTTATAATTTCACTTATAGTTCTTCTGGCAGTTATATATTATGCCACAAAGACAGATATGACACTGCCTTATCTTGGTGTTGTTGCACTTGCCGGAGTTGCGGCGGCGATGCTCATATTTGAGTCCTCAAAAAACAGGCGTGACATAATACTCGTTGAAAGAAAGATAAATAAGGCGATAACGCTTTTAAACAAAGTAAAGATAAAATATATAAATAATATCAATGTTCTCGACTACAATTGCAATAAATTCGGTGTGAAAAATGCAAAGGATTTCGAGGAAAAATGGAATGAATATTGCAAGATGCGTGAGTATGAGAGAAAATTCCGTGAAAATACGGAAATGCTCAATGCAAACAATGAAAATCTCATTATCATGTTAAAAGAACTCGGAGTCAAAGATGCAGATATATGGATAAGCAGATGTGAGGCGATAGTCGACAGCAGGGAAATGGTAGAGATACGCCATGAACTCAATCAGCGGAGACAGATGCTCAGGGAACGCATTGAAAATAATGAGAAGCTCAAAGAGGGTATAATAAGCCAGCTTGATGCAATGATAAATGCACATCCGGAGATAAAGGGAGAGCTGCTTGGAATAATAAGAGAGTACAGCAATGCATGAAAAGTTAAAAAAAGATAAAAACACTATTGACATATAAATACCGTTGTGGTATCATAACCTATGTTGCGTGAGCAAATGCGAAGTAGAGTTATCCACTCTCACCTCAGCACCTTTGAGTGACTCGGGTTTTGAATTGATATAATTTACGGTTATTATAGATAAATGTGGATAGACTTTGCTATCCACATTTTTTTTACATTAAAATTAAACAGTATATAATTATTTGGAGGTGCACTACA
>JBNMLR010000311.1:0-3596 GCA_050874945.1 Butyribacter sp.
ACTTTATCCAGGATGATAATGTGCCTGTACCGGCAGAAGCCGCTGCATTTACACTCCTCAGGGAACAGCTTGACGAGGTGCTTGGAACTCTTACTGAGAGAGAGCAGAAAGTTCTTAAACTTCGTTTTGGTCTTGAGGACGGCAGAGCGAGAACGCTTGAGGAAGTAGGAAAAGAGTTCAAGGTAACAAGAGAGCGTATCCGCCAGATAGAAGCAAAAGCACTCAGAAAATTAAGACATCCAAGCCGCAGCCGCAAATTAAAGGATTACCTTGAGTAAGACAAAACTTTCTAAAAGGCTTGAGACGGTTGCATCATGTGTCGGCAGTGGGGGAACTGTTGCTGATATAGGATGTGACCACGGTTTTACTTCCATTTATCTTATTGAAAATGAAATGGCAAGATGCGGGATTGCCATGGATATAAACAAAGGTCCGTTAGAAAAGGCGAAAAGCCATATAAGACAGGCGGGACTTACGGATAAGATAGAGACAAGGCTTTCAAACGGTCTTGATAAACTTGAGGGTGGTGAAGCTGATACCATACTTATAAGCGGTATGGGCGGCGCACTGATAAGGGACATTCTTATGAAAGAAAAGGACAAGACGCTTAGTGCAGGCGAACTTGTCTTATCGCCGCAGTCAGAGATATATCTTGTGAGAAGATGTATTCATGAACTTGGGTTTATCATTGTTCTGGAAAAAATGGTTTTTGACATGGGAAAATATTATGTCGTGATAAGAGCCGTAAGAAAAAATCTGATTGGCTGTCTGGGACAGGACAAAGAGGGCATTGTGGCAGAAAATGATGCCGAAAGTATAAAAAATATTGCCGGGGCATACGATGATGCTGATTATGTGTATGGAAAATATCTTATAGATACAAAGGATGCTGTCCTTAGTGAATTTCTGGCTAAAGAAAAAGAACGCATGGAGAAAGTGACTGCTTCACTTAAAAAAAGCGGTATGTCCGATGAAGAAATAAGTAAACAAAAGATAACTGCTGAATATGATTTATTGATAAAGACAATATGCAGGATGCAGTAAATAAAAAATTGCGAGCGGAAGGTGATAGTGTGGATAGTATGGTTAAAGTGACAGTTTCCGGTATAACAAAGGAATATAAAACCGGGATTACATATGGAGATATTGCAAAGGACTTTAAAGAAAATTGCAAATATGACATAATTTTGGCAAAACAAGGTGCGAAACTTATCGAGTTAAATAAAAAGGTAAAAAATGATTGTGAGATAGAGTTTGTAGATATTTCGGATTCAAGCGGTCACAAAACATATGTCAGAGGTGTAAATCTTCTTATGCTGGATGCCTTTTATGAGGTGTGCGAGGATATGCCGCTTAAAAATATTTTTATAAAATATATGATAGGTGACAGCTGCTACTGTGAAGCAGAGGGCATTGACATAACTGATGAACTGCTTAAAAAAGTCGAGGAAAAGATGCACGAGCTTGTTAAAAAGGATATTCCTTTTGAGAAGCGTGTGGTAAGCACTCAGGAGGCATCGGAAATTTTTGAAAAACATAAGATGTATGATAAAAAGAAACTGTTTGAGTACAGGAGAGTGTCAACGGCAAATATCTATTCACTTGACGGATTTGAGGATTATTATTACGGTTATATGCCGTCAGGCAGCGGAATCCTTAAATATTTCACGATAGAAAAGTATGATAACGGTTTTATGGTGAATATGCCTAACCAGAAAACTCCTACGGAAGTGAAAAATCATGTTCCGAGCCCGAAACTGTTTAAGACACTTCAGGAGGCAGGAAACTGGGGAAAGATGGTTAATGTAAGCACTGTCGGAGCATTAAATGAGGTTATAGCAAACGGAGGAGCATCAAATCTTATCCTTGTTCAGGAGGCATTACAGGAAAAGAAGATCGCACAGATAGCTGAAAAGATAGCCGGTGATGTGAGCAAAAAGTTTGTCATGATAGCCGGACCGTCATCATCAGGAAAAACATCATTTTCGCACAGATTATCCATTCAGCTTAGGACATTCGGCATAACGCCGCATCCTATCTCACTTGACAATTATTTCAAGAACAGGGAAGATACACCTATAGATGAAAATGGAAATTATGATTTTGAATGTCTTGAAGCTATAGATGTGGAGCAGTTCAATAAAGATATGACTGCACTTTTAGCCGGAGAGACTGTTCAGATGCCGACATTTAATTTCCTTACGGGACAGAGGGAATACAAAGGTGATTTCCTGAAACTTGGAAAAGATGATATACTTGTGCTTGAGGGTATTCACGGATTAAATGATAAACTCTCGTACTCACTTCCAAAGGAAAGTAAGTTTAAGATATATATAAGTGCGCTTACACAGTTAAATATTGATGAGCACAACAGAATATCGACAACTGACGGCAGGCTTATAAGACGAATGGTAAGAGATGCGAGAACAAGAGGTTCATCAGCGGCAAAGACTATCTCAATGTGGCCGTCGGTAAGGAGGGGCGAGGATAAGTATATATTCCCGTTCCAGGAGGAGGCAGATGTGATGTTCAACTCGGCACTCATATATGAACTTGCGGTATTAAAACCGTATGCCGAGGCGATACTCTTTGGAATACCAAAGGACGCACCGGAGTATATAGAAGCAAAAAGACTTCTTAAATTCCTCGATTATTTCCTTACGATAAGCAGTGAGGGAATACCTAAAAATTCGCTTATGCGTGAGTTTGTGGGTGGAAGTGTTTTTAATGTTTAAATTTAGAATGTATTTGCAAAACTGAATGTATGCTGTGTATAATGCACAGATATAATAAATGAGAGATAAATGACAGAAAGGAAACGACATAATATGGCAAAGATAATTGATGGTAAGAAGATTTCACAGGAGATTAAGGATGAACTTAAGGAGGGAGTGGCTGCTCTTAAGGAAAAGGGCGTTGAGGTTACTCTTGCGGTTATTCAGGTCGGTAATAATCCGGCTTCAACTGTTTATGTTGGCAATAAGAAAAAGGCTTGTGCTTATGTTGGTATAAGGTCGCTTGCGTATGAACTTCCTGAGGAGACTACGGAGGAGGAACTTCTCGAACTTGTTGAGAAGTTAAATAAAGATGATTCGGTTAATGGAATTCTTGTTCAGCTTCCGCTCCCTAAACATATTGATGAGGATAAGGTTATTAAGACTATCGCACCTGAAAAGGATGTTGACGGTTTCCATCCTGAGAGTGTCGGAAGACTGAGCATAGGACAGAAAGGCTTTGTGTCATGTACTCCTGCAGGTATCATTCAGCTCTTAAAGCGTTCTGATATAGAGATTGACGGTAAAGAGTGCGTTATCATAGGAAGAAGTAATATCGTAGGAAAACCTATGGCTATGCTTTTACTCAGGGAGAACGGAACTGTTACCATCTGTCATTCACATACAAAGGATTTAAAGGAAGTTACAAGACGTGCTGATATACTTATCGTTGCGATAGGCAGGACAAAATTTGTGACTGCCGATTATATCAAGGAGGGTGCTGTTGTAATTGATGTCGGAATGGACAGAGATGAGAACGGAAAACTCTGCGGTGATGTTGATTATGCAGATGTAGAGCCAAAAGCCGGTGCGATAACACCT
>JBNMLR010000312.1:0-3592 GCA_050874945.1 Butyribacter sp.
CGGTAACTCTTTTAGAACGGGATAACACCTTTTTGCCTTTTAATGCGGTAACTCTTACATGATATACTCTCCCGGCTTTTATCTTAAAACTGTATCTTCTTTTTTTACTGCTTAATTTTAGTGTCTTTTTTGTGCCGCCTGATATTTTTATCTTATATTTATTTGCTCCTTTTATTGAATTCCAGCTCAATCTCACATGAGCCTTTCCTCTCTGTGATGCCCTCAATGTCAACACCTGTTTTTTTGTCGGTTTCTTAGTCGGTTTTGGTGTAGTTGTCGGTTTCTTAGTCGGTTTTGGTGTCACGACTGCCGGCGGTGTAGTTGCCACAACCGATGATGGTGTTGTGATTGCCGATGGTGTCGTATTATCATTCTGTGTTTCGCTTATCCCGACTGTTTTTAAAAAATCATTGAGACGAGCTATCCCGATAACTTTTTCGGCATGAGCCGGAACTGCACCTGTAATATTTCCTAATATGATTGCCGTAACAATCAATAGCGATACTAACGATTTATGCTTTTTCAAAACTATTTCCTTCCTTCCGGTTACTTTTAGTCAAAATAAAACATATTTAAACTGACTTAATCTGATTTCATATAAATATGCCTAAATATTATACACCTATTAAACTTGACTGTGCAACCTTAAAATATTTGATTTCTTATGTATAAAATTTTCCCAGACGCAGCATAATAAAGATAAAATAAAATTTTGAATGGAGGCATACAGTGAAAACATTAGATTATATTTTATTGACACTTGTTGTTATAGGTGCTGTCAACTGGGGACTTATCGGATTTTTACGCTTCGATCTCGTAAGAGTATTATTCGGTGACATGAGTATTCTTTCAAGAATAATTTACGCAGCCGTAGGTTTAAGCGGACTTTATGCCATCAGTTATTTTGGACGCATCCGTTCAACCGGAGAATACTAATTCGGGATTAATATAATAGCATATTTTTATAAAGCGTAAACCCAAAAAGTCATGTGAATGATGATAATCTCTCAGACACATGACTTTTTATTGAATGGTAAAACGCCCGCATTGCAATATCACACTATAGCAAAACGCTGATTTTACCGTTTTTATTTATTTTCCAGTTCAAGAAGATGACTCATCTGTGAATAAAGACTAAATGAATCATTTGCGTGCATAACAACGGAAATATAGCTGTTTCCATTGCTGTTTTTTGAATAAAGGATAAGATTAGAGCCTGCCATGGATGTTGTTCCGGTCTTTCCTCCTATGACAGTGACATCCTCAGGAGCTTTAGCACTTCCAAGAAGATATTTATCGGTCGATGTAAACCATAAAGTCTTTTTGTTTCCATCTGCACCCTTAAACTCTGCTTTATATGAAGAATGATTTATAATATCCATAAACACATCATAATTTAACAGTTCATGGAACACAAGATAAAGATCATACGGTGTCGTATAATGGTTGTCATCATGCAGTCCGTGTGGATTTACAAAATTTGAACCTGAACAACCGAGAGCTTTCACCTCTTTGTTCATCATTGCCGCAAACTTGTCTACGCTTCCTGCAATGTGCTCGGCAATGGCAATTCCCGCATCATTTCCCGAACATATAAGAAATGAATAGAGAAGCTTTTTCAGAGAAATCTTATCACCCTCCGCAAAACCACACAGCTTGGCACCATACTCGTTTATATGTGTAGCGTTGTAGCTTATCGTCACTTCATCATTAAGATTTCCATATTTGAGTGCAACAAGAGCCGTCACTATCTTTGTCGTGCTTGCAGGGTACATCTTTGTGTAGATGTTATCTGCGTAAAGCATTTTATTATGTGTATTATCAAAAATAAGTGATGCACCTGCAGTCATAAAAGAATCTTTCTGCGACTGCTTCTTTTTCGGTACTACGCATATGTCTGAAGATAAAAGTTCACTGTTGCCTGTATCCGCCGTTGTAGTACCTGATATATCCTGTTCACTGCTCTGCGATAACGGAATATCATAATTATCAAATACAGATATATCAGTCTCACAGCCCGTAAGCAGCAATGAAACAAGCAGTATTGCCGCAATCTTTTTGCTGTTTTTTTTGCATTTATTAAATTTTTCAGTCATGAAATCAGACCTCCGTATATTCTGACTGTTTGATTTTTCGCCACAAACTTACAGTCCCTCTTTTTTCAATATCTCACGCCACTCAAGGTCACCTCTGTCAAGTGCCTTTATAAGAAGTTCTGCCGTCGCAAGATTTGTGGCAAACGGAATATTGTATGTGTCACATAAATGGATAACATTGTTTACATCCGGTTCATGCGATTTAGGGGAGAGCGGATCTCTCAAAAATATAACCATGTCTATCTGATTGTGCTCTATCTGTGATGCAAGCTGCTGTTCTCCGCCTAAATGTCCGGCAAGATACTTGTGTATATTAAGATTCGTTACCTCCTCAATAAGGCGTCCTGTAGTTCCTGTCGCATATATGTCATGTTTACTGAGAATACCTCTATAGGCTATAGCGAAATTCTGCATAAGTATTTTTTTTGCATCATGTGCAATTAATCCAATGTTCATCTTATCCCTCATTTCTGTCTATACTAATAATATATATCTAAATATCCAGCTCTATCCCCTCATCACCGTTTTCAGATGAATTGAGATTTCTCATCGTAAATCCCTCTTTACTTGATTTTGCAGGCTGAATACCAATATTCATAACTAATCCAATACCTATCATTGATGAAATCATGGAACTTAAACCGTTACTGATAAACGGCAATGGAAGTCCCGTGTTCGGAAATATAAATGTTGCAACACAGATATTTGCAAATACCTGAAACATGAACATTGCAGCCACTCCTACTGCTATCATCTTTCCGAGATAATCCTGTGCTTTTTTTGCAACCATAAAACATTTAAAAATAACTATCGCAAACAATAGTAATATGATGCAGCATCCTATAAAACCAAACTCTTCGCCGACAACAGACCAGATAAAGTCACTCTCACGGATGCCGACACCATTATAAGCCCTGCTCTCAAGACCTTTTCCACCATCCTGTATGAACTTTCCGTAAAGCTGTCCGGATGCTATAGCCTTGACTGCTGAATTTTGCTGCCAGTTAAGATTGTCAGCATTTGGATAAGTGTCAGGATGAAGCCATGCCTGTATTCGGTTGTACTGATAACCGTGCAATATGAAATTATGCGGTATCTGTATATACCAGCCCAAAAAGATACTGACCGGTACGGCTGCTATAAGTACAGGCACAATGATACGGTATGTCACACCGCCGATAAATATCATAATACACATTATGAACACACCGACAAGACTTGATGACAGATCAGGCTGTGTCAGGATTGCAAATATCGGAATCATCGCAACAATACATATCTTTACGACTGTGGAAAACTTGTCAAGTTTTGAATGAAGTGCCGCAAAAAGCGTTGCAAGCGTTATTATCAGGATAATCTTCATAAGCTCAGTCGGCTGGAATGAAATAGGTCCGAGTTTTATCCATCTGTAAGTTCCTGTATTGTTGTCAGTTCCCAAAGGTGTATGAACAGCAAGTGTAAGCAGTATTCCTGCTATATAATATACAATGGAAAAC
>JBNMLR010000313.1:0-3588 GCA_050874945.1 Butyribacter sp.
GTCGCTTGCGACTCTTTCGCGCTCGAGCGGTGCTGTTTGCAGCTAACTTCTTCTCCGCGAGATGCGCATCCTCGCGGAGCGTTTTTTGCTTTATAGGAAACAAGAAGTTTCCTATAAAATTAAAAAAGCTCCCATCCCCAAACAGGATGAAAGCGTAAACTATCATTAACCACCTATTCTGATGCACATTGTCTGCTCTAAATCCACTGCCGTTCACACATATAATATAACAACAGCACAAATCCTATACAGACAGGATACATGACCTATATAACGGTAGGAACCGGCTCAGTGTACTCAAACATTATGTCTCCATAGCAATGACTTGCATAGCAATACTTTGCATCGCACATATGCAATATAGCCTTGCACAGCATAATTTATATGACACAATATTTTCCACCTGCAACTCAGGAGTGATATTCCCATTTTGTCAGATACCCGGTTCGCACCATCCCGGACTCACTGTACTCTTTCCCAAAAAGGTACTGTCTCCGTCTCAGTCTTTAACATATGTGTTCATTTTATATTGCATCTTAAAAAAAGTCAAGTATTTGTGTTCCCTAATCATTTTCATATTTCTCATAAACTGATGTAAAGTCATTTTCAACGACCGTATGAGGTGCTATCGTAACACTTATATAATCTTTATCATTATTAAGGTCAATGTCTTTACCGTTGCTGATAAGTCTGACGATAGGTCGCAATGGATTTGACGAGTTTGCCACAACTATAGCCTTTTCGCCATTTGTCATCGTAACTTCTATTCCCTTTGCATAGACAGGAACAGCCTCGAGAAATGCCTCGACTGCATTTCTGTCAAACAGCACATTACTTCCACCCATAAGATACTCTATCGCTTCTGACAATGCATACGGCTTTTTGTATGGTCGTTTTGAAGTGAGTGCATCATAAACATCCGCAACATGGATTATTTTTGCATACGGAGGTATCTCATCTCCTACAAGCCTGTCAGGATAACCCGTTCCGTCCTCATTTTCATGATGATGGAGAACACCCTGTTTTGTTCTCGCAGGCATAAGCCAGTTCTGGTCAAGAATATCATACGAATATCTCGCGTGCTCCTGAACCAGTCTGTATTCTGCCATTGTAAGTCTCGCCGGCTTATTTATTATAGCAGGATCTATCTTTGTCTTTCCTATGTCATGCATAAGTGCCGCAAGACAGAGTTCATATAAAGATTCCTCATCATACGAGAGATAAATCCCTATTATTGTTGATATAACGGCAACATTTACTGAATGTTTGTATGTATAGTTGTCATAAGTCCTTAAATCCTGTATATCGAGTGATATGCTCTTATCTTTATCAAGAAGCTGACTTACAATATCTTTTGCGATTGTTTTAAGGTCGTCGATATTTCCGTCTTCTACCGCCTGCGCCCCTCTGTTTCTCAGCTCGACAGATATTACTTCTTCTATCTGTATTCCTTTTGATAACTCATCCTCGATATAAACACCCTGATAACCTCTTATAGAAAGCCTTGTAATATACTCTTTTGTAAGTTTTGTATTAAGTGAAAGAAGTATTCTGCCTTCGTCATCAAATACCTCTTTTCCTAAAATCATTCCCGGTTTTGCTTTCTCAATGCTTATGTATCTCATTTATCTTTATCATTACCTTTCCTGAACAAAAAAACAACTTACCATATGTTTCCACAATACCAGAGGCTATTATATCCACTGTTTTCCCTAAAATCAACCTCTTTTTTAAATGTTTTAACATTATTAAAAAAACAGTCATAATAATTTCACATTTTGCTGTCGAACCCTGTCTGTTCATGGTATAAAGGTAGTCTTTAAGTATTTTTACAGTCAGGCGGATATTCGCAATCCGCTCATAACACTATTGCTGCTATCGCAGCATATCAGAAGTGGCTTATACCACTCCTGATACAAGTAAGCCCCACTTCTATTGCTTAAAGCAATAAGTGGGGGCTTACCTGACAGTGTTAAATCCCAAGTTTCTTTAAAAATTCCTGTGTTCTCTGGTTTTTCGGTGCGTCTATTACTTCCTCAGGAGTTCCCTCCTCTACGATAACTCCTCCGTCCATAAAGATAACCCTGTCGGAAACAGCTTTTGCAAACTCTATCTCATGAGTGACAACTACCATTGTCATTTTTTCCTCGGCAAGACTTTTCGTTACTCTTAAAATTCCAGCCGTTATCTCCGGGTCGAGTGCCGACGTCGGTTCATCAAAAAACAGCATCTTAGGTTTTAATGCCAGTGCTCTTGCTATCGCAACTCTCTGCTGCTGTCCTCCCGAAAGTTCACATGGATATGCATTTTCCTTATCTTCAAGACCTACCTTTTTAAGAAGTTCCCTCGCTTCGTTAAACACCTCATCCTTTGCTCTTTTCTGGTTGCATATCGGAGCATCTGTTATATTTTTCATAACGGAATAATGAGGAAAAAGATTAAAATTCTGAAAAACAAGTCCGAAATTCTGCTGTGCTTCTCTTATAATCTTTTTTTCAGGATATATGGCGATGCCTGCCTGACTTTTTACAACTTCATCTCCGCAGTAGGATATATCCCCGTCATCTGCTCTTTCAAGAAAAGTCGCACACCTGAGCAATGTTGACTTGCCGGAACCTGACGGTCCGATTATCGATACAACTTCCCCCTCTTTAACACTTAAACTTATATCTTTTAAAACCGTTTTTTCATCAAATGTCTTTTTGATGTGATTCATTTCTAATATGTTCATATTTATCCAAGCCTTTCACATATTTCTATCTGTATCTGCTACAGCATATTTAAGCACCTGTCTTTAACTATATGCAACAGCAACTCTGTCATATTTCTAAATTCCCACCTGCAAACTTTTTCTTTTCTATCTGTAATAGTCAAATTTCTTCTCTATCAGTTCCATTGCATATGCCACGATAAAGTTAAATATATAATAGAACAGACCGGCTACAAAGAGCGGCATGATAGATGCCATACTTGACGATACCTGTTTTGCAACGGTAAACATCTCCGTGTAAGCGATTGCAAATGCCAGTGAAGTATCTTTTACGAGCGTGATAACCTCATTTGTAACAGGCGGCATAATCCTCTTTACCATCTGTGGGAATATTATCTTAAAGAATGTTCCTGCTTTACTGTAACCGAGCACCTCCGCAGCTTCTCTCTGACCTACAGGTATGCCCTGTATTCCCGAACGGTAAATCTCCGCAAAGTATGCCGCATAATTCAGTGCAAATCCTATGATAACGGCATAAAAACGATATGCATACGGAAGTTTGATTCCAAAAAGATAATGTGGTCCGTAAAATACCACGAGAAGCTGGAGCATAAGCGGTGTACCACGCATTATTGATATGTAAATCTTCGCTATCCACTGTATTATCTTTATCCTTGACATTCTCATCGCAGTAAGCGGAAGTCCGAGCGGCATTGAAAATACCAGCGTGAGCACAAATATAAGAAGCGTTGCACCCATACCCTCTGAAAGCTGCAATGCAATATTTAAAAAGCCTTTTTTCTTTGTATTTGAAGAGCTCTCAGGTGCAGCCGTTTCATTTGCATTATCTTTCTGTGGTGCAGGCGTAATCTTTGCCA
>JBNMLR010000314.1:0-3580 GCA_050874945.1 Butyribacter sp.
AAAAATGAACATTCCACGGCACGACAGGATTTTAGAAATAAATACAGAACGGTCGATGTCCTCCTTATAGACGATATTCAGTTTATTGAGGGAAAAGAAGCTACACAGCTTGAATTTTTCCATACTTTCAATCATCTTCACGGTTTGGGAAAACAGATTATCATATCCAGTGATAAACACCCATCCACGATGACTACACTTGAAGAGCGTCTCCGTTCCCGCTTTGAGATGGGACTTACGGTAGACATAAAAACACCTACCTATGAGACACGAATGGCTATTCTCCGCAAAAAAGTCATAGAGGAAAATATCGCTATTGACGATTCAATATTAGATTACATTGCTTCTAATATAGTATCAAACATAAGAGAGTTACAGGGTGCCATAAATAAGGTAATCTCATTTTCAAACCTCTGCGGCAAAGAAGTCACGATGGAACTTGCCAAAGAAGCCTTGTCGGATATGATAAATCCGAATATGAAACGACAGATAACCATTGACTATATTACTGAGACGGTTGCCGACCATTTTGGAATTACTGTTAAAGACCTTATGTCAACTAAGAGAAATTCAAATATTGCATTTCCACGCCATATCTGTATGTATTTATGCCGCCAGCTTACAAGCAGCCCGCTTGCAGAGATTGGCAATAAACTTGGCAACAGGCATCATTCTACCATACTTCATGGTATTGAGATTATAGAGAAGAAATTAAGTGATCCGGACAACAATGAGGATCTTATAAAGACTCTTGATGTCCTCAATAAGAAGATAGACCCTCAATAACGGTTTTAAAAATTCTTACTTTATATAAGTAATAACTTTTACGGTTAAAATTTTTTTAATAGCCGTAAAAGGCATTTTATTGTTGATTTAAAATTGACATATTGACATTTTTTGTTGATACAGATTAACATTTTTTCAATTTTAGCTTTTGCGATTGTTGATAATTTGGCTGTTATCCACATAAATTCAGATTTTGTTAAGATAGTTATCCATACAGGCAAATTCAGTATCCACAGTGGTTTGAGGTACTTTTCAACTTATCCACACCCCCTACTGCTGCTACTGCTGAAATCCTTATTATTATTTTTTATTTTTTTTCTAAAAAAGTTTTGAAGGGAGTTATACACAATGAACATCATTTGTGATAAGAGTAAATTACTTGACGGTATTAATATTGTTTTAAAAGCCATTCCCGGTAAATCTACCATGGCGATACTGGAATGTCTTGTTATTGAAGCTGAGAATAATGTTATTAAATTAATTGCAAATGACCTTGAGATTGGTATTGAGACTGTTATCGAAGGTCAGATTGTTGAAGAAGGTAATGTTGCAATAGGAGCAAAAGTATTTTCAGACATAATCCGTAAATTACCGTCAGACCAAGTAGAGATTAATGTTAATGAAAACTACCAGCTCTTTATTAAATGTGGAAAAGCTAAGTTTAATATTGCAGCTAAACCAACAGATGAATTTCCATATCTCCCACAGATTATCAAAGAAAAACACGTGGAAATATCACAGTTCACGCTTAAAGATATTATAAGACAGACTGTTTTCAGTATCTCAGACAATGAAAATACAAAAGTCATGACTGGTGAATTATTTGAGATTAATGAAAATAAATTAAAGGTTGTTTCTCTCGACGGACATAGAATATCTATAAGAAATGTTGAGTTAAACAACACCTATGACAATATAAGCGTTATTATTCCGGGTAAAACACTCATTGAGATAAATAAAATTCTTAATGGCGGTGTTGATGATATAGTAAAAATTTACTTTACGGACAAGCACATACTTTTTGAGTTTGATACTACGATCGTACTCTCAAGACTTATAGAGGGAGAGTATTATAAGATTGATAAGATGCTTTCAAGTGATTATGAGACAAAGATTACGGTAAATAAAAAAGAGATGCTTGACAGTATTGACAGAACGACACTTCTCGTTAAGGAGTCGGACAAAAAACCTGTTATCATTGATATAAAGGATAACAGTATGGGACTTGCGATGAATTCGTCTATCGGTTCTATGGATGAAGAGATTGACGCAGTTAAAGAAGGTAAGGATATTCTTATCGGATTTAATCCGCGTTTCTTAATGGACGCACTCAGGGTTATAGATGATGAGGAGATTACGCTTTATATGATAAATCCTAAAGCACCATGTTTTATCAGGGACAAGGACGAAAGCTATATTTATCTCATTTTACCTGTTAATTTTAATTAAAATGATTGGAGGCTGTGATGGAAGCAATACAGATTAGTGATGAATATATAAAGCTTGGTCAGGCTCTTAAACTTGCAAATCTTGTATCCTCAGGTGTTGAGGCAAAGATTGTGGTTCAGAATGGCGAGGTAAAAGTAAACGGTGAGGTTGACACCAGACGAGGAAGAAAATTGTATCCTCAGGATGTTTTTGAATATGACGGCAAACAGGTTACCGTAATTGGTGAGTAAGGTGGTAATGTTATGAAGATTGATTCGATAGAGGTGGGAAATTTCAGAAATTATGAGTCCGCCAGACTTGATTTTCATGAACACACCAATATTTTGTATGGTGACAATGCTCAGGGAAAAACAAATATACTGGAATCTGTCTTTGTAGCCGGAACTACCAAATCGCATAAGGGAAGTAATGATAAGGAACTGATAAAGATAGGCTGTGACGAAGCACATATCCGTATGTTTATAAACAAGCGCGGAGTGTCACACCGCATAGATATGCACCTTAGAAAAAATAAGGCGAAAGGAATTGCTATTGACGGAATACCTATCAGGAGGTCAAGTGAGCTGCTTGGTATGGTAAATATAATATTTTTTTCGCCTGAGGATTTAAAAATAGTCAAGAATGGGCCGTCAGAGAGAAGAAGATTTGTAAATCTTGAACTGTCGCAGCTCGACAATGTTTATCTTTATGACCTCGGTGAGTACAACAAGGTTCTTCATCAGCGAAACAAGCTTTTAAAACAGATAATTCATGAGCCGTCACTTATCGATACGCTTGATATATGGGATGAACAGCTTGTAGATTACGGCGTTAAGATAATAAAGAGCCGTACAAAATTTTTGGAGATGCTATCCGGCATAGTAACCGAGAACAACCAGAGACTTACCGGAGGGAAAGAGCACGTAAAAGTTTTCTATGAACCGGATGTATCATGGGAAAATTTTGCTGACAAACTTAAGCAGACGAGAAAAAAGGATCTTCATTTTTGCAATACGGGTGTCGGACCTCACAGGGATGACATATGTTTTATGAATGGAGATATAGATATTCGCAGGTTTGGCTCACAGGGACAGCAAAGAACCTGTGCACTGTCTCTAAAACTTGCCGAGATAGAACTTGTAAAAAAGATAATAGGTGATACGCCTGTATTATTACTTGATGATGTCCTGTCAGAGCTTGACAGGAACAGACAGAATTTTTTGCTGGAAAGCATAAGTGACATACAGACGATAGTTACCTGTACCGGACTTGAAGAATTTATAGACAAAAGTCTTGCTTTAGACAGAATTTTTAAAGTGACAGATGGTACAGTAAAGATAGAGAAGTAAAGTGGAGAGTATTAAAA
>JBNMLR010000315.1:0-3570 GCA_050874945.1 Butyribacter sp.
ATATACATATTATTAATAACAAATTTATTATATCCGCGAAAGGGGACAATGTCAATGAATATTAAAGATATGAAAGTATTAGTATGCGACGATTCAATACTGTCGCGAAAAAAACTAAAAGACTGCATCATAGCTATCGGTTGCTCTGAAGTATATGAAGCAGCAGACGGTGAAGAAGCAGTAACAAGATTCAAAGAATATCATCCTGACTTAGTTTTTATGGATATCGTAATGCCAAAAAAAGATGGTATTGCAGCCGTAACTGAAATACTTGAGGAAGACAAAAATGCCAAAGTCGTAATGGCATCTTCTGTCGGAACACAATCATTTTTAAAGGATGCCATCAAAGCCGGTGCCTACGACTTCCTTCAGAAACCTTTAGACCCTGAACAGGTTAAACGTATAATCAACAATATTTCATCACAAGGGGGTAACTAATTATGTTTACACAGTTTTTTGGAAATTACTTATTAAATGAAAATCTTGTTACTCCTGAACAGCTTATAGATGGTCTTCAGGCTAAAAAGAACACAAGGATGAAACTCGGTGTTCTTGCCATCAATGCCGGATATATGACAGCCGGACAGGTTGAGACCGTACATATGAAACAGAGTACAATGGACAAGCGTTTTGGTGATATTGCCGTTGAATGTGGATTTGTTACATCTGAACAGATTGATGAACTGTTAAACCAGCAGCCACAGGGTTATCTTCTTCTCGGTCAGGCATTTGTGGATAAAGGTTATATGACAAACGCACAGTTTGAGGATGCAATCCGTACATATAAGGAAAAATATTCTTTAACAGATGAAGATTTAAATGAAGGCGAAGACGGAAAAGCTTCTGTAATGGTAGATTCACTTATCGATTTTTCCTCAACATCAAATCCTGATCTATACAAAGAATATATTATTCTTCTTATGAATAATCTTATTCGTTTTACAGGTGATGATTATACTCCGTTAAAACCTGAATTTAACCTTTCAGACAACTCAGAGCTTTACATAACAGTACAGGGAATAAACAACGGATTTGACGTTGATACTGCTCTAGTTGCTGATGAGGAAACTCTTATACAGTTTGCAAGCCGTTATGCCGATGAATCATTTACTGAAATGGATGAATATGTTGATGCTTCTGCATGTGATTTTATGAACCTGCACAATGGACTCTTTACTGTTAATATGTCCAACGAAAAAGAACTTGAATTAAAGCTTACACCACCATCTACTAAAAAAGGTGTAACTGCTGATGATCATGGAGATGTTATAGTTTTACCTGTACAGTATCCATTCGGAATCGTAAAATTTGTAATAACAAAATAAGCAAAATAACAAAAAACAGTACATATCGGTCATAAATCCTGATATGTACTGTTTTTTTTATTATTTTTTATGTTTTTCAAGCTCCACTACCGTCTCTACCCCAACAGTCATCGGAAACATATCGACCGGTACTGCTCTCTTCATACTGTAACCACGTTTTGTAATATATGAAAGATCTCTTGCCAGAGTTTCAGGTTCACAGGATACATATACAACCTTCTCCGGTGACATCTCTATGACAGAATCCATAAACTCTTCAGTACTGCCAGTCCTCGGCGGGTCCATAAATACAACATCGCATTTTTCTCCTGCATCTGCCATATCTTTCATAAATTTTCCTGCATCTGCCCTAATAAATCTTACATTACCGGCTTTGTTCTGCTTTTTATTAATAATCGCATCCTTTATGGCGTCTCCATTAAGTTCTACCCCAACAACTTCCTTTGCATAATCTGCCACCACTATACTTATGGTTCCGATACCACAATATGCATCTATAACTTTCTCACTTCCTGTCAGCTTTGCATACTCTATTGCTTTTTTATACAAAATTTCCGTCTGAACCGAATTTACCTGATAAAATGATTTTGGTGATATTCTAAACCGTTTTCCGCATAATTCATCTTCTATATATCCTTTTCCGTACAGTACAACATTCCTTTCTCCAAGAACCATACTTGTTCTTTTATCATTTATATTCTGAACAATTGTTGTTATCTCCGGATGCTGTCTTCTAAGTTCTCTGATAAAGTTATTTTTTGAAGGAAAAATATTGGTTCCCGTAACAAGTACAACGAGTATCTGCCCCGTCATATGTGCAGTTCTGATAAGCACATGCCTTAAAAAGCCGTATCCCGTATCCTCATCATACGCCTTAAGCTTAAATGACTTTAACATTTTTCTTATTGTAACAATTATCTCGTCTGCCTTCTCATTTTCAAGATAGCAGTTGTCAAGATTTACAACTCTGTGGCTTTTTTCCTCATATATTCCCGATATAATATTTCCTTTTCTGTCATGTGAAAATGCTGCATGAATTTTATTTCTATAATTATACGGATTGTCCATGCCTATTATTTTATCCACTTTTCCATATTTTGAAATAAGCTTTTCAACACGCCTTTGTTTTTCTGCAAGCTGCTTATCGTAGTCAAGGTCAAGCAGCTGACAGCCTCCACATTTTTTTGTGACCGGACATTTTATATTTTTATCTGCCATCTCTAATCTCCGTTTCTAAATGATTTATAACATTAATTTATCTGGTTTTTCTGTTTACATACATAGCCTTATATTTTGAGTATACTATGGTCTGGTCATGATACAGTCCGTAGTATCCTGACATCAGATAGCTGACGGCAATCGCCACCATAAAATATCCGACTCCCCTGTACCCAAATAATTCAAAGCTAATGAGAAGCGATGTTATGGGGCAATTTGTAACTCCGCAAAACAAAGCAATCATACCGACTGCCGCACACAGTGATGGAGAAATTCCAAGTATATGTCCTGCTATACACCCGAAAGTGGCACCTATAAAAAATGACGGCACTATCTCTCCACCTTTAAATCCTGCTTCAAGCGTAAGTGCCGTAAGAATCATTTTCAATAAAAATGCTAACGGATTAACCTCACCTGCTATCGCCCTCTCTATTACGGGTATGCCGGCCCCCATATAATCGTCAGTTCCTAATATTAACATTATAAGTGCTATAGCAGCTCCTGCCACTATAATTCTCACATAAGGGTTTTTTAAATATTTCCGGTATAAATCCCCGATTCCATGAAGCATCATACAGAACAATACACTAAGTGCCGCACATGCCAACGCTATAATAATGATTTTAACACTGTTTTCGAGAGTCATGTCAGGAATATATTTTATCTTAAAGCTCTCCGGATTTATTCCCATATCTGCCGCAAAATTTGATGCAATAAGTGCCGAAAAAACACATGGTACCAACGCTGCATAATACATAACCCCCACACTTACAACTTCCATGGCAAATATCGACGCTGCCATCGGTGTACCAAAAAGTGCCGAAAATGCTGCGCTCATTCCACACATTATAACTACATGCTGATCCTGTTCATCAAGCCCCAGCACATCTGCAATCTTACTTCCTATACTTCCACCAAGCTGCAAAGCCGCACCCTCTCGTCCCGCAGAACCACCAAATAAATGGGTAATAACCGTAGATATAAATATGAGTGGCGCCATTTTAAATTCAAGCCTGCCATCGGCATG
>JBNMLR010000316.1:0-3559 GCA_050874945.1 Butyribacter sp.
GCAGTTAAGCCGACACCATCTATCGCAAGGAGCCAGGAGACCGTAAACCGTGACGGTGAGGATATTGAAGTTCAGATAAAGGGAAGACATGACCCGATAATCGTGCCGAGAGCAGTTGTAGTTGTCGAGTCTATGGCGGCGATTTATGCGTTTGATATGCTATTAGAGTCGATGACATCAAAAATGTATAATGTCAAGAAGTATTTTGAACTGTTTTAAATACAATCAACTGTTCAATATTATAATAAAAAATAACTGAACTTTTTAAAAGCATTATCATTTGAATAAAAATTTACAACGGTTAATGTTTTTTCACTTCTATATAAAAGCTACATAAAATAATAGTGTATATCCAGATATACGGAGAAAAATATGGGAAGATGCTATTATTATGGAAATGAGTCCGCAGAACTTAAGGCGGTTGAAAAGAAAGAGAAAACTCCGGTTGAAAAAGAAAGTGATAATGTGGTAAAAAGAATCATAATAGATGACGATACGGAGCTTGTTATAGAGAAAGATACGGTCTATGAGATAGACAGGAAATGTGTGGAGTGTAAGAAAAACAAAGGAAGATGCAGATAAAACTGATTTTGGGATAAAAACAGCATATGAGTTGTAAAACTTAGTTTAAATCAAAAACAGTATTTCAACTGAAAACTTATTTTGGTTCGGATATTTGTTATACTAAAAAACGGGGAGCCTTTTTTAAGACTCCCCGAATATTGTCGATAAGTAATGTAAACTTTTTGCTATTATCCACTCATGGATATGCAAATGCTTTAAAGCTGTGCCAATGAGTGGATTTTAAGTTTTTCAGCTTATGTTACTGCAAATGGCAGAATGACTGCTAAAGCAGTATTAAGTGTTTTTGCGGATATTTAGAAGCCGCCGCCACAGCAGCAGCAAAGAATAAGTAAGATCCAGATGATTGAATTGCATCCGTTGTCAGATCCGCATCCGCAGCTATTGCCGAAACCAAAGCCGTTTCCGTTGCCACAGCATGAGCAGAGTAAAAGAAGAATGATAATCCAACTGCATCCGTTATCTCCGTTGCTGCATCCGCCACAAGTTGTTGCTGCTAAATCACTCATAAATCCTCCATTTGTCGATTTCATCGACTTAATAATTATCTACAATCTCATAATATGCGGTGTGGGTTGTCTTATTTACAAAAAATTGAAAGAAATCTGAAAAAATATAAAATGATGCAAGTGTCGAAAGTCCAAAATGCGATTGTGTCTGCACAAATGAGTATTTTAGACTTGTTGACACTAATATCATAAAATGATTTTTGAAATGGCGAAAAATGGAGGACAAAATAATTTTGTTCAGAAAAAATTAATTAAAAATCAGGGGGCAATGTGATATAATCAATCCAAAAACAGGAAAGAGGTAAATATGTTTAGTAAGAAAAGAAACAGCACATATGGAATTATAAAGACCGCAGTGAGTTTACTGCTTGTCATTTCGCTTACGGGATGTTCGCTGTCAGGCGGCGGTAAAAAAGCTGAAAGTACAAAGACGCCGGCATCTACCGGGAAACAGACCGAGGTAAAAGCACTGTCAAAGGAAGATGCGTTTGCAAAGGCAGCGCAGTATCTTAAAAATATGAGCGTTGAACAAAAGGTCGGTCAGTTGTTTGTGGTAAATCTTGAACAGCTCGATTCATCTAAGGGAAGTTATTATGAGTGGAAAAAATGCTCAAAGAAGATGAAAGAAGCCATTAAGAAAAACAGCATAGGCGGAGTTATAATGTTTTCAAGAAATATCGGAAACAGAAAACAGACAAAAAAACTTATAAGAGATATTCAGAAAGCCGCTGATATTCCGACATTTGTTACTGTCGACGAGGAGGGCGGGGAGGTCGCAAGAATCGCTGGCAATCCTGATATGAAAACCACAAAATACCCTTCAATGGAAGAAGTGGGCAAAAAGAAAAATGCCGATTATGTAAATAATATGGGAAAAACCATAGGAAACGATATAAAGAAGCTTGGTTTTAATGTTGATTTTGCACCTGTTGCAGATGTAAAGACGAGTAATCTCAATCTTGAGATAGGTTCAAGGTCATTTGGAAAAGACCCGGATAAGGTGGCAGAGCTTGTTGAAGCTTTTGTAAAAGGTATCCAGTCTACAAATGTTTCGGCTACACTCAAACATTTTCCGGGGCAGGGTTCGTCAAAGGGTGATACCCATATTGAGAATGTAAATATCGACAGCAGTATAGCCGCACTTAGAAAAATCGACTTTGTACCTTTTGAAAAAGGAATAAAGGCGGGAGCAGATTTTGTCATGGTATCGCATATATCAGTGAGCAGGGTAACAGAGACGGCACAGCCGGCAAGTATGTCGGAGCTTATCATGAAGACGATACTCAGGGAGGAACTTGGCTTTGAGGGAGTCATCATAACAGATGCAATGGATATGGCATCAATAACAGACAAATATTCGTCAGAGGAAGCCGCTCTCGGTGCATTCGAGGCAGGTGCCGATATAATCCTTATGCCTACGGATTTTGATGAAGCCTATAAGGCAATTCTTTTGGCAATAGACTCAGGAGAGATAGGCATGGACAGACTCGATGAGTCGGTACAGAGGATACTGACCGTCAAATTCATGAGGGGAATAATACCGGAGGATGTGGAAAGTCCCGTACAGGCTGCAACGGCGCAGGCGGTAACGACAACACCACAGTAGTATTTTTCGATGCAGGGACTTGATATGTGTGAACAGTATTCGTTTTTTTGTTATATTTATACGAAAAATCAATATTAACTTGCGATTTTGTAAAAAATTGATATAATTATATTTGTGGTAATTGCGTTAAAATACAAATCCGGAGGAAACAATGAATAACGAAACAAATTATTGCGGGGAAAGAAAATCCTGTCAGAAAGGCGATTGCAAAGGTTGTCTGCTGAGAGGTATAGAGGAACCTAAACTCGGAGAAGAATGTGGAGTTTTTGGTATGTATGACCTTGATGGAAATGATGTTGCATCTTCAATTTATTATGGATTGTTTGCATTACAGCATCGTGGACAGGAAAGCTGTGGTATCGCAGTCAGCAGGACAGACGGTCCGCCGAGAAATTCAAATGTCTGCAAGGGGATGGGGCTTGTAAATGAAGTCTTTAATGCAGAAAATCTTGAAAAGATGGCAGGTGATATCGGGGTAGGTCATGTGCGTTATTCGACAGCGGGGGCAAGTGTTGCTGAGAATACACAGCCGCTTGTTTTGAACTATATAAAAGGTACTCTTTCAATGGCACACAACGGAAATCTTGTAAATGCGTTAGAGCTTAGAAATGAGCTTGAGATGAACGGAGCCATTTTCCAGACGAGCATCGATTCGGAGGTTATTGCTTATCTTATCGCAAGAGAAAGACTTAAGGTCGGCAAGGTTGAGGAAGCAGTTAAAAATGCGATGCTTAAGCTTAAAGGAGCATATTCGCTTGTGGTAGCGAGTCCGAGAAAACTTATAGGAGCAAGAGATCCGTTTGGTTTCAGACCGTTATGCATAGGAAAGAGAGACAATGCATATGTGCTCTCGTCAGAGTCA
>JBNMLR010000317.1:0-3547 GCA_050874945.1 Butyribacter sp.
ATATACAAGAAAGATGTATTCAAAATGTACGGATCTGCTCGGTGAGTATTCTACTGATTACAGTTCATCAACGGCGGACAGATGCAATAATGTTCAGACGGCGGCAGGCCGTATAAACGGAACTATCCTAAAGCCGGGACAGACATTTTCGACTGTTAAAGTCATAAAGGAGAGAACAGTGGAAAACGGTTATAAAGCTGCACCTGAATATGCAGGAGGAAAAGTGGTATCAGGTGTCGGCGGAGGTGTGTGTCAGGTTTCAACGACACTTTACAATGCCGTTATAAATGCAGAACTTGAAGTTGTCGAGCGTTCACCTCATTCAATGGTCGTACATTATGTAAATGTGTCGAGGGATGCGGCAATATCAGGAAATTATAAGGATTTGAAATTTAAGAACAATACAAAATCACTTATATATATTGCGGCTTCGGTAAAAGGTGGCGTGCTCTCGTTTAAGATATTCGGCGAGGATAAGAGAAGTAAGGACAGAAAGATTGCATTTGAGTCTGAGATAGTTGAGGAAAAACAGCCACAGGGTGAGGTTGTAACGGTTGATACGACTAAGCCGTCAGGATACAGGGAGATAACACAGTCAGCGCACACGGGATATAATGCAAAATTATGGAAGATAATCTATATAAAAGGTGTTAAGAAAAAGAGAGTTCTTGTAAACACAAGCTCCTACAATGCAGAGCCGCAGCACGTGACGGTCGGAAAGCAGCAGGAAGTTAAAAAGAAAGAAAGCAAGAAGAACGAGAATAAAAAGAGTGAAACAAAGAAAAATGAAACTAAAAGGTCAGAGGATGATTAAAAGCTGCTATAGCTTAGGTTTGAGATAGTGAACGCATAGGCATTTTGACGAAAAATTTCTGATGGAAACATACATTGTTTGCGGAAATGAAAAAAGAAAGGAATATAAAGACAGATGGAAATAGGAAAAGTACCAGAGAATGTTTTAAAAAGAGCGGTATTTAAGCAGATAAGACACAGAAGAGAAGAAGTTATACTGCATCCGGGAGTCGGCGAGGACTGTTCGGCAGTCGCAGTCGGCGAGGATGAGGCACTTGTATTTTCTACTGACCCTATAACGGGAACGGACAAGGGGATAGGAAATCTCGCCGTTCATATCACGGCAAATGACCTTGCATCAAGCGGTGCAGAGCCGATAGGGATAATGACAACGATAATTCTTCCTGATGGTACGAGGGAGATAAAATTAAGACGGATAATGGAGGAGATAGAGATTGCCTGTTCTAAACTTAAAATCGAGGTGATGGGCGGTCATACGGAAATATCAGATGCCGTGAACAGACCGATAATAAATGTTACTGGTGTCGGCAAGGTGAAAAAGGGAAAGCTGGTATCAACAGGCGGCTTAAAGCCGGGTGATGAGATTGTTATGACAAAATGGGCAGGACTTGAGGGGACTTCGATAATAGCTGCCGAAAAAGAGGAAAAACTTTTTGAGACACTGCCACAGGAGCTTGTCGATGTGGCGAAAGGATTTAAGGAGTATCTCTCTGTAATACCTGAGTCAAAGATAGCGATGGAAGTAGGTGTGAGTGCGATGCATGATGTTACGGAGGGCGGTGTTTTTGGAGCACTCTGGGAACTCGGTGAAGCATCAGGGGTCGGCATTACGGCACATCTTGACAAAATTCCGATAAAGCAGGAGACTATCGAGGTATGCGAGGTATTTAAGTTAAATCCGTATATGCTCATATCGAGTGGAAGCATGATGATAGGCTGCGAAAAAGGCAACCTTTTAGTTGAAAAATTACAGGAGGCAGGCATAAATGCGGCTGTAATAGGAAGGGCGACTGAGGGCAATGATAGGATAGTTGTTAGCAGGGACGAGACAAGGTATATCGGGCCTGCGGGAAGTGATGAACTTTATAAGATTTAAACGGTAAGCTATGTTGTATGTGCATCTGTAATATATAATACCGCAGGCACGCTTTCGCTATGACATCACTCGTAGCAGTACATAAGTCAGCAAAAGACGCTGACTAAGTGCTGACGGTGATGAAAATGTCTGCTAACATTATATATTACAGATGCACATACCAATTTAGTTTATTGCAATTTTACTTAATAGAGTTTGAGTATAAGAAATGGAGGGTGTTTTATGAATGGTGAGCTTAGAGAAAAAATTTTAAATACGATTAGCAAGAACAGCCGTTATTCTACTAAGGAACTGGCGGCGATGCTTGGAAGTGAGGAGACAGAGATTGAGAATGAACTTAAGCTGATGGAGCAGGAGAATGTCATTTGCGGTTATCCTACGCTTATCAACTGGGACAGGACTGACTGTGAGAAAGTGACTGCTCTTATAGAGGTCAAGGTCACACCTCAGCGTGATATGGGATTTAACAAGGTTGCCGAGAGAATTTATAAGTTTGACGAGGTCGAGAGCGTCTATCTTATGTCCGGTGGTTTTGACCTTACTGTTACGATTTCAGGTAAGAGTATGAAAGAAGTTGCGAGATTTGTTTCTGAGAAACTTTCAACGCTTGAGTATGTGAACAGTACAGCGACATATTTTGTGCTTAAAAAATATAAGGAACATGGTGTTGAAATGACAGGTGAACACCATGAAACGGAAAGGATGTTAATTACACCATGAGGGATGCACTATCTGGTAAAGTTAAACAGATTAAGCCGTCAGGCATTAGAAAATTTTTTGATATAGTAAGTGAGATGGATGATGCCATTTCATTAGGTGTTGGCGAGCCTGATTTTGATACACCGTGGCATATAAGAGAGGAGGGTATATACTCTCTTGAAAAGGGGCGGACTTTTTATACTTCAAATGCGGGTCTTAGTGAGTTAAAGATTGAAATCTCAAAATATCTTGACAGGCGTTTTGACTTAAAATATGATCCGGCAGGTGAGATAATGGTAACGGTCGGCGGAAGTGAAGCTATTGACGGGGCACTCAGGGCAATGCTCGATGAGGGTGATGAAGTGATACTTCCACAGCCGAGTTATGTGTCTTATGAGCCTTGTATCGTGCTTGCCGACGGAGTTCCGGTTATAGTTGAATTAAAGGAAGAAAATGATTTTAAGCTGACAAGAGAGCAGCTTGAAAAAGTCGTGACGGACAAGACAAAAATACTTATCATGCCGTTTCCAAACAATCCGACCGGAGCAATAATGACAAAAGAGGATTTACAGCCGATAGTTGATTTTGTCATAGAGCATGACTTTTTTGTGATTTCGGATGAGATATATTCGGAACTTACATACAGTGGAAATCATGTATCTGTCGGTGCATTTCCGGGTATGAAAGAAAGAACCATCGTCATAAACGGATTTTCAAAATCATATGCGATGACCGGCTGGAGACTAGGCTATGCCTGTGGACCAAAAGTCATACTTGAACAGATATTAAAGATACATCAGTTTGCTATTATGTGTGCTCCGACCACAAGCCAGTATGCGGCTATAGAAGCACTTCGCCACGGTGATGAGGATGTGGCGAAAATGAGAGAGGAGTATGACAGACGGAGAAGATTTCTTCTAAATGCGTTTGCTGAGATGG
>JBNMLR010000318.1:0-3539 GCA_050874945.1 Butyribacter sp.
ATTTTTCTAGCCTAAAAAGGTAATTTTTGAATGACGATTTTTCGGTATAGTGTTTAATATGAAATTAGAAAGTACTACTGAAATAAAAAATGCGAATATTTTCCATGTCACAAAGTATCAGATAAGATAGCAGAAGAGGACTTTAATTGCCTTTTCTGCTATTGTCCTTTATACCTGAAAGAAAAGTGTCCTGGAAATCCTGTTTACTTTGTGACGGCAGATGGAGAAAAGATAAAAGACTGTTCGGAATGTACTTTTCCACACAGGGCGGCAAACTATGAAAAGGTGTTTAAGTGCCTTATGTTAAAGGATGAAGTGCTTGAAGTGGATATAAGTGAACTGATTGTGGATATGGAAACAAAAGTAGAACATTCATGTGGATTTGAGTCGATGGATGCTGAGATGAAAAGACAGCATAAGGAGATAATAAATGCGGCATATGATAAATTTTTCAGTGAGAAAAAAGTAAAAGTAATTCTAAAACAGATTGACGAAAGCGTGGTGACAACTGCAGGATTTGTATTTGGAGAACATACAATAGAATGTAATGCACTTGAAAAAATGAATGTGGCGGACGGTGATATAGACAGTGCTTATCTGTACGCATTTGGAATAAAGGATATTGATGAAAAAGCGTTGGAAGAAAGTTCACTACTTGAAAAATATTATGTTGAGTGTCTTATGATAGTGGCAACAGACGTGTTAAGAGAATGGATTAGAAATTATATAGAAAGAAAGCACAGCGTAAGGCATAAAAAATATGTGACGCATTCGTTTGGACCGGGATTTTACGGGATGGATATATCGGCGGTGCCAAAACTTGTGGAAATAACAGGGGCAGACAAAGTGGGTGTGTCGGTTGATGAAAGCGGAAATATGCACCCGGCAAAGAGCTGTGTGGGGATTTATCTTGTGACGAAGAAAGAGTATGGTGAGAGGATAAAGGACTGTGCATTTTGTGTGGGAAATAAAGGCGGATGTGCGGTATGCAGGGGGAGATAGGGAAAATTGTTTTTAGCAGAATAAGTTATATTAAAATGCAAAATTATGGTATAATTTTAATACTATTAAGCAACAGAGTGGATTGCTAATATCAGACTGATTAGTGATATTTATGAAAAAAAGTTTGTATAGAATGTACTCTCGAAATTCTATGTTTTAAGAAAATACCGAGAGCATATTAGAAAAAATGGAGGTTCAAAAGATGACAGAGGGAAAGGATTTATTACAGGTATTATGGAGTGGGGCAGATGTACTCAGAGGTAAGATGGATGCAAATGAGTATAAAACATATCTGCTTGGTCTGGTTTTTTATAAATATTTATCTGATTCGTATTTGTCAAAGGCATATGATTTGATGAACGATGAAAAACCGGACAGCCTTGAAGAAGCACAAGAGTGTTATGAAGAAGTGATGGAGAGTGAGGATGCCGAAGATTTGCTTGAAGAATTAAAAGAGTCACTTCATTATACTTTGGATTCGGATATGACATATGTAAGTATGCTTAAGAGTGCAAAAAATAATTCATTTAACCGAGAAAAACTCCAAGCGGCATTTAACAGGATTCAGGAGTCAGATCAACTGTTTAATGGATTATTTGCGGATGTTGACCTGTATTCAAATCGTCTGGGAACAGGTGACCAGAAACAGAGTGCAACGATAGCTGAGGTTATCAAGGTGCTTGAGGGTGCAGACCTGATTCACGCAAAAGGAGATGTACTTGGTAATGCCTATGAATATCTTATCGGACAGTTTGCATCTGAAACAGGAAAAAAGGCAGGAGAATTTTATACACCGCATGGTCCGGCACAGTTGCTATGTCAGATTGCAATGGACGGTCTTGAGGATAAAAAGGGATTGCAGGTATATGACCCGTGCATGGGTTCAGGCTCGCTTATGCTTAGTTGTAAAAACTATTCAAAAGAACCTGATTATATAAGATATTACGGACAGGAACTTATGCCGTCTACATATAATCTGGCTAGAATGAATATGTTCCTGCATGGAGTTTTACCAGAAAATCAGCATTTAAGAAATGGTGACACATTAGATGCCGACTGGCCGACAGACGAAGAAACAGAGTTTGATGTAGTAACAATGAATCCGCCGTATTCAGCAAAATGGTCTGCCGCTGAGGGATTTAAGCAGGATGAAAGATTTATGGATTATGGTGGAAAACTTGCACCAAAATCTAAAGCGGACTATGCTTTTTTATTGCATGGATTTTACCATTTAAAGCAGACGGGGACTATGGCAATCGTGTTGCCGCATGGAGTATTGTTCCGTGGGGCGGCAGAGGGAACTATAAGGCAGACACTTTTGGAAAATGGTTCAATATATGCTGTAATAGGATTACCTGCAAATATGTTTTACAATACATCAATACCAACTTGTATCGTTGTATTAAAAAAGCATCGTGAGGGCAGAGATGTATTGTTTATAGATGCGTCGGGTACTGAATTTTTTGAAAAAGAGAAAAAACAGAATGAAATGAAAGATGAACATATAAAAAGTGTTCTGAAACTTTATAAGGACAGGAAAACAGTTGAAAAAAAGGCATATCTTGCATCTTATGAAGATATTAAATCAAATGATTTTAATCTTAATATACCGAGATATGTAGATACAACAGAGGAAGAACCTGAAATAGACCTTAATGCGTTGACAAAAGAGATGGCAGAAACCGATAAAGGTATAAAAGAAAGCACGGATTCATTGCTTGGAATGATGAAAGAGCTTACTTTTGGCAATGAGGAAACAAAAAATGCAGTGAACGAGCTTATCAAAGTGCTTGGGGAGGTGTGATTATGGCGAAAAAACCGAATATTAGGTTCGCAGAGTTTGAGGACGATTGGGAACAGCGTAAGCTGGGGGAGGTGTTCACAGAATACTCAGAAAAGAACCATATAGAGTTACCTGCATTGACTATTATTCAAGGTGGAGGAACTGTGAAAAGAGAGGATTCAGACAGAAATTTAATATATGATAAATCAAATTTATCAAATTATAAAATGGTTAGAAAAGATGATTTTATAGTACATTTACGTTCATTTGAGGGAGGACTTGAAAAGTCATCCTTAGATGGTCTTATAAGCCCTGCATATCATACTTTTCATGGCGATGGTATTGATTCAAGATTTTATTATCCATACTTTCGTTCATATGAATTTATTAAACATAAATTAGTACCACATATATATGGAATAAGAGATGGGAGAAGCATAGATATAGATGGATTGAAAACTATTGAAATTCCATATACATCAATGGAAGAACAGCAAAGAATTGGTGATTATTTAGAAAGTTTCGACCACCTTATTACTCTTCATCAGCGAAAGTGTGATGAGCTGAAAAAAGTAAAAAAATTTATGCTTCAAAAAATGTTTCCGAAAAAAGGAGAGAAAAATCCAGAAATTAGATTTGATGGATTTACGGACGATTGGGAACAGCGTAAGTTCGGCGATGTTGGCTCAGTGGCTATGTGTAAGCGAATTTTTAAAGAGCAGACATCGGATGATGGTGAAGTGCCTTTTTATAA
>JBNMLR010000319.1:0-3524 GCA_050874945.1 Butyribacter sp.
ATTATGAGGTGGCAGTTGAAGAGGGTGCCACACTTGTACGTGTAGGTACCGGGATTTTTGGAGAAAGAAATTATTCGATATAAAGGAGGACAGCCTAATGGGTGAAAAGGGTAAGGTAAGCAGCTTTTTAAATTTTTTCAAACTCGGAGATGATGATTTTGATGATTTCTATGATGATCCATATGAGAGTGATTTAGATGAGAAAGAACTTCGTAAAGAAGAAAAGCGTTTAAAAAAAGAGCAAAGGCGTGAAGAAAAGAGAGGATTTTCAAGAACATCTTATGATGATTATGAGGATGATTATGAAAATGAACCTGAATATTCACAGAAAAAAAACACTTCAAAAGGTGCTGCTCAAAGTAAAGTTGTGCCTATAAGAACAGCAGCAAGTGATGTTGAGGTATGTATATTTAAACCGGCAAATTTTGGTGAATCGCAGGAGGTGTGTGATATTCTTCTTGGTGGACAGCCTGTAATCGTAAATCTTGAGGGGATTGATGTTGAGGAAGCACAGCGTATAATGGATTTTGTTTCGGGATGTATCTTTTCAATTCAGGGAAATATGCGTCAGATTTCAAAATATATTTTTATTTTCTCACCAAAAACTATTGATATATCAGGTGACTACATAAAAAATGTTGCAGAAAACAATGAGGGAATAAGTATTCCTACACTTAGTAAGGAGTTTTAAATAATGCAGTATTATCTTGTATATACACTGTATTTGTTTTTTATCATTCTTATGATAATCAATCTTATATATATGCTCAGAGGAATTATTCCTTTGGGCAGTTTCATTAATAATATACTTGATAATCTGATGAAGCCATTATTATGTCCTGTAAGATACCTGGTAAAACATTCAATATTAAAATGTACAAAGGCTGATATAAGTCCCTATATATTATTGATAGTGTTATCGTATTTACAGGCAGTATGTAAATATTTTCTGGTATAGTCCGGCTAAAATATTATGAATTTAGTCAGGCACATACCGTGGTAAAATGAGATTAGGTGGTAGATACCATGCATTTGTCAAAAGATGAACAGATATTATACAATCATTTCGAGGATATGTATAATACCGCATATAACCGGGGAATTCCGATATTTAGTGATTTTGTCGGATTAAACGGACTTGAACTTTGTTATAGATTATTGGATAAAAATAAGATACGCTCCGATATGTATGAGAGCAAACTCATCACATATGGCGGATATGATGGAGCAATGTATCAAATGTTATGTTTTTTACCTGACAACGATTATATTGATATAAAAAAAGCAGATTTTCCAATCTCCTGTATAAAAATTGCACCGGTTAATAATAAATTTTGTGATAAGCTCACGCACCGTGATTTTTTGGGAGCAGTTATGAATTTGGGTATTGAAAGAAATCAGGTTGGAGATATAGTCGTGAAAGAGGCTGATTCATATTCAAAAGCCTGTGTTGCATATGTTTATTGCAAATCTAATAAAGAAAAACTTATACAGTCAATCACAAGTATAAAGCATACCACAGTTCATTGTGAAACCGTCGCAATGACAGAAATCGACTCTACACCAAAATATAGAGAAATAAGCGGAAGTGTTGCTTCATTAAGGCTTGATGCAGTTGTAGCGGTTGCGTTAAAAAGTTCGCGTTCACAATGTCTCGAACATATAAGGGCAGGAAATGTCTATATAAATGGCAGAAATTCTACGGAAAACGCTAAGGAAATAAAAGATGGTGATATACTTACAGTCAGAGGCTTTGGAAAATATCTGGTAGAAACTTCGGAAAATATTACCAGAAAAGGTCGTTATCATATTATAGTAAAACAGTACATTTAGGAGGTATTAAAATGCTTACACCGGCAGATATTAAACACCGTACGCTTAAAACAACGATGGGTGGATATAATAAAAAAGATACAGATGAGTTTTTAGCATCAATACTTGAAAGTTTTGAAGAACTCAGTTCAGAAAATGCCAAGTTAAAAGAGAAGCTTACTTCGCTCAGTGAGGGAATACAGTATTATAAAAATCTTGAAGACAATCTTCAAAAGGCACTCGTATTAGCGGAAAAGACTTCTGAAGAAACCAAGAATGCTGCTAAAGCCGAGGCTGCCAATATAGTCAGTCTTGCAAAAAAAGAGGCTGAGGATATTGTTTCAAATGCACGAAAAGAAGCATCTGAATATACCGATAATGCGAAAGCTGAGTTTGATAAAAAAGTTACGGATGCACAGAAAAAATATGAGGAGATAAACAGCAGATTGTCCGTATTATCATCATCATATGAAGAATATAAGCAGAAGATAAAGGTCATTATAAAAGAACAGCTTGATTTTGTGAATGGCGACTTTGCTTCACCTGAAGCACCTGAAAATTTGATTTCCGGCGATGAAATTTCAGGTATAAACAGTTTTGAAAAAGAGGATTTAGTAAAAGAAGAAAAAAGTAATGTTGTCGAAGAAATATCTGCTGAGCCGGACACCATTACAGAGGTTGAAAATGATGCAGAAATCAAAGCAGCGTCAGAGCCGGATAACAGCGTAAATGCGGCAGTTGCAAAATCGTCTGACACCACCATAGGAGAAAAACAGGCTTTTATATGGCAGTCAGTTGATGATGATGATATAAAAGATAAAGAAATTGACGCAGAGAATGATACTGTTTTTGAGATAAAAGAAAATGAGGTTGCTGAAAATATCAATAAGTCTGAAGTTCTGAAAACTGAGGATAAAAAGCAGACAGATATCGAGGAGATTAAACTCGAAACTGAAACAGAAAGTAATTATGAAAACGGTGATACCGCAATTAATAATGAAGCTGAGTTAAACAGTGTTCAGACTGAAATTGAGAATGAAGCTGAAATTAAAAATAACGCTGAGTCTAAAGATATTCAGACTGAAGTTTGGTTAAACGGTGTTCAGACTGAAATTAATAGCGAAGCTGCTATAAAAAGTGATGAACCTAAAAACGATGACGATAATGCAGAAGATGATATTATTGTTGAAAATATTATGATGAAAACACCTACAGTCAATGATGCCATAGAAGATGTATCGAACACTGTGTTCCCTGCATCTATGCCTAAAGATGACAGTGTTTCATATCTTTCAAACAATAATGCAGGTTCAAAAGAAAAAAAGAACCCATTTACATTTATTGACTTAGATTAAAGTTATTGATTTAGACTAAAGTTTTTGACTTAAATTAGAGTTATTGATTTAGTTTAGAGTTATTGACTTAGACTAAAGTTATTTATTGACTTAGACTAAAGTTATTTATTGATTTAGATTAAAAGTTATCGACTTAGGTTAAAGTGTGAAAAGTTTCTTTACATTCAAGATTTGTGTCTGTGCACACTGGGCACAAACCTGATATTCCAAAATGTGTGCAGAAATGGGGACTAATATGAGTAAGCAGATTACAGTTCATTATGATGATAAACCAATTTATGATATAACTATAGAAAAAGATTACAGTAAACTTGCTTCTGTGATAAAAGAGCAGGTAGAAGCTGAACATAAAGTATG
>JBNMLR010000320.1:0-3514 GCA_050874945.1 Butyribacter sp.
GGAGACTCTTGGAAAGACATACTATTCAAGCCTTTTTAAGCGTCAGGAACTTATATTGTCAAAAAAGATGCTGCAAAAACTTCTTGACCTTTCAGAGAATATCGAGTGCGACATAAATATTTTTGGAAAAGAGTTTAAAAGCATAAACATAGTAAAGGGCAATCCCGAACTTTCGATAGATATGCTGTTAGAGGACAGTATGCTGACCTTGAAAAAATCAACTGACAACAAACTGATTTCTCTGTGTGAGGACGGAAGCATACTTTTTTATGACAATGCACTTTATCTGCCTGAAAAAGAATTTGTAAGCTGTCTGCTGCCGTTTTATGTGCCGCTTTTTATGAAGAACGGCAGAGAGATAGAGTTTAGAAGTGACAACAAGAACGGTTTCATTGAAAAAGTCCTTCCGGTAGTAAAAAAACATATGAATGTCAATGTGCCGGATGAGATTAAGGATATGTATATAGTTGAGCCGCTTGTACCAAAACTTTATCTTGATATATATCATAACAGGAAAAAAGTGTCAGTCACGGCGGTTATCAAATTCCAGTACGGTGAGTATGCCATAAATCCGCTCGAAGAAAATTATTCGGGAAAATACATTCTCGTCCGTGATAAGGAGGAGGAAGAAAGGCTTACAAGAGTTTTATATGATCTTAATTTTAAGATAAATGACAATTCTTTTATATTGAGAAATGAAGAAGATATTTTCAGTATGATGACTGACAAAAGAAGCATACTGACTGACAATTTTGAGGTATTTTACTCAAAAGAATATAAAAACATAAATGTTAAGAAGATAGGTCATATGTCAGCGAACATAAGGCTTAATACTGATATAAACCTGCTAGAGATGGATATGGAATATTCGCAGGTGCCAAAGGATGAACTTGAAGAATTTTTCAGGGCTGTTCATCTTAAGAAAAAATATTACCGCTTAAAAAACGGTGCATTTATCAGTCTTGAGGATGATAAACAGAAAAAGACACTTGAATGGCTGGTTGAAAACAGTGTCGGGGACAGCAACGGAGTTTTGAAATTTCAGGAAAACGCAGCGGTATATATAGATGAGATAATGCCTGACAGCCAGAGCGTGGAGAGGGATGAGGGATTTAAAAAACTGCTTCAGGAGATAAAAAATCCGGGTGTGAGCGAGTACGATGTACCGGAATGTGTTCAGGCAAAAATGAGAGAGTATCAGGTGGTCGGTTACAGATGGCTTAAAAATCTTGCAAGATATGGCATGGGTGGTATCCTTGCTGATGATATGGGACTTGGAAAGACTTTGCAAACCATAGTATATATATGTTCTGAAACCGGAAGTAAATCGCTTATCGTGTGTCCTACTTCACTGTCATACAACTGGCAGGAGGAATTTGAAAAGTTCGCTCCTCATATAAGGACAAGGATAATAAGCGGCGACCCGGAGGAGAGAAAAAGACTTCTGTGTGAGGACAGGGACGATTATGATGTGTGGATAACGACATATCCTCTTATAAGAAAGGATGTGGATCTTTTCAAAGACATAAGATATGACAATATGTTTATCGATGAAGCACAGTTTATAAAAAATCCTGCTTCACTTGGAGCAAAAGCCGTAAAATCAGTTATTGCTGAGCATAGATTTGCACTTACGGGAACTCCTATCGAAAATACACTGTCAGAGCTGTGGTCTATCTTTGATTTTATAATGCCGGGATTTCTGGCAAGATATTCAAAGTTTGCCGAGCGTTACGAAAAACCTATTCTCAAAGAGAAAAATGAGAGCAGGATGCAGGAGTTAAAAAAACGCATACAGCCTTTTATACTCAGGAGAATGAAAAAAGATGTGCTTAAGGATCTTCCTGACAAGATAGAGACAAAACGCATATCTGAGATGACTGCAAAACAGAAAAAGATATACATTTCTTATCTGTCAAGAATCCAGAGTGAGATAATGGATAACTCTGATATTCAGAGCGGCAGGGACAGGATACAGGTGCTTGCGGCACTTACAAGGCTCAGACAGATATGCTGTCATCCGGGTACATTTATTGAAAATTATCATGGCGGCAGCGGCAAGCTTGAACTTCTTATGGAACAGCTTCCCGATATAATAGAGGGCGGACACAGCGTTATCATATTCTCGCAATTTACTTCAATGCTTTCCATTATTGCGGACGAGCTGAGAAAAAGTGAGATACCGTATTTTTATCTTGTAGGTGCGACAAAACCTGAGGAGAGAAAAAGGTATGTCAAGGAATTTAACAGAGGAGAAGTTAAAGTGTTCCTTATTTCCTTAAAAGCAGGCGGAACAGGTCTGAATCTTACAGGTGCGGACACCGTTATACATTTTGACCCGTGGTGGAATCCTGCCGTTGAGGAACAGGCAACGGACAGGGCATACAGGATTGGACAAAAGAGAAAAGTCCAGGTGATAAAGTATGTTACAAAAGACTCCATAGAAGAAAAGATATACGAACTTCAAAAGAGGAAAAAAGTATTGTCAGACTCAGTTATCGAGGCGGACGAACTGTTTGTGAACAATCTGACAAAAGATGAGATATTAGAGCTGTTTAAGTGATGGTCAGATTAATGCAGGTAACAGTTCAGCCTCTCATTTATTACATTCGTAAACCTGACAGCAAGCTGTCAGTCGCTGCTATGCAGCTTGTGTTTACTTCATTTCATAAATGAAAGGCTGTTCTACCATAAAAAGCTACTTAACAATACAATGAACAAGCTCATTGTATTGCCAATTATCTTTTTATGGCTGAACTGTTACTGATGCAGGATAAAAATCAAAAAAATGCTTGCAATAGATGACAGGCTGTGATAATATATTGAATGTTGTTTGTGAATAGAGATATTCCTCTGTTACGGTTGTAGATATTACACATAAGTATTAAGAATGTCAAAATAATTAAGGAGGTCACAAAATGAACGATATTATTAAAGCAATCGAAGATGCACAGTTAAAGTCAGAAGTAGCAGACTTTAGAGTAGGTGATACTGTTAAGGTTTATGCTAAGGTTATTGAAGGCTCAAGAGAGCGTATCCAGGTATTCGAGGGTACAGTACTTAAGAGACAGAACGGTGGAGCAAGAGAGACATTTACAGTTAGAAAGTTCTCTAACGGTGTAGGTGTAGAGAAAACTTGGCCTGTTCACTCACCAATCATTGACAAGATCGAAGTAGTACGCAGAGGTAAAGCAAGACGTGCTAAATTATTCTATCTTCGTGACAGAGTTGGTAAAGCTGCTAAGGTTAAAGAAATCGTTAAATAATAAAGATTGTCTTTACAAGTGCACTTATCAAAGTGAAATAACGAAAAGATTTAAAAGGGTTGTCCTAAGGCAGGGCAGCCCTTTGTTGCGTTTTTAAGCGGTTAATGTTATAAATTTTAAGAGGTTGAACTTCTATAAATTTTTTAAGTGGCAGGACTGCTATAAAATCGAAATGATAAATGGCAGATGTTAAACGATAAATAAATGGTATAGAAAAAAGAAAGTACCCCATCGGGAAAGTTTGTGAC
>JBNMLR010000321.1:0-3513 GCA_050874945.1 Butyribacter sp.
CCCCTGTATAACGCACAAAACGGAAGGCTCACCATGATGCTATCGCACCATATATAATACCTTCCTTTTGTTTATTTTTTATAATAGGTAATTGCGAAACTATCATAAACCTTAATTAAATTGTGCAGATATAACAAAATAGTGTTAGTCGGCATTTTTGTCGTCGTCAGCACTTAATCAGCGTTTTTTGCTGATTTATGTACTGCTACGAACGACAACATAGCGAGAGCGTGCCGACAATATTATTTGTTATATCTGTGCAATTAACACAGCATATAATTAGTTTCACAAATGCCTAATTGTTTATAAATATTTGCAAAACTATTTAACTTTCACATTCTTTACAGCAGACCATTTACTTGCTGTCTTTCCACTTCCAACAGCTTTTACTCTTACAAAGTATTTTTTACCTGATTTTAATCCGCTTACTGTCAATGTTGTTTTCTTTGTAGTCTTTGTTGTTGACTTTTTAAAGTTCTTTGTAAGCGAATACTGTACCTGATAACTTGCTGCATTAGCTGATTTCTTCCAGCTTACTACTGCCTTTGCTTTTTTAGCTGTCACCTTTACGCCTGTTGGTGCTTTCGGTGTCTTTACGGCTTTTACAAGATTTTTCATTGCTTCGCTTAAATGATTGTAGGCTTCATCTACAACCGCCTGATAATGAGCTGTTTTTGCAAGTTCTTCCTCTGCTTCTTCAAGTTCTCCTGCAAAGTTCTTCCAACTGTCTGCCGTGTAATCAGCTTCTTTTAATGTCTTAGCATCTTTAACAAGTGCCTCAAGTTTGCTTGTGTCGGCATTTTCAGTAGTTGTAACCGAGTCAACGATATTGTCCTCTGTCACTTCAAAATCAACTGTTGTGTCCTCAAAACCGAGTGCATATACAGTAAGACTCCAGTATCCTGTTCCGTCTGTTCCACCCGGAAGTGCTGCTCTGTATGAATCTGTAAGACCAAGCTGAATACCCATTGCTTTGTGCATCCAGTTGTCTGCCGCAAATTTTGTACCAAATGTTGCAAGTACATTTTTGCGTGTAGAGTCTTTTCCATAATATGTCCATTTTACAGCCTGCATCTTTGCACCAAGAGCTCCATAACCCTCGCCTTTTGATGTATCCGCATCATCTGCATTATTTATATCTACTCTTAAAAATTCACCATAGCTTCCATTTGCTTTCTGTACTTCCGGTTTAAGTTTTGAAGCTTTTGCAAGTGTCTGGTCTTTTATACCTGAGTCAGTTCCGTTCTTTCTTGCACTGAACTTAAATGTTCCGTCTTTCTGCTCTGCCGCTGTCTTAAGACCGTTTGTATTTGCCGTAACATCCGCTTTAAGTTCATAAGCTGAAAGATTCATCTCACTGTAACCGCCTGCAAGCTCACCGTCATTTTCAACAACTTTATAGATTTTCTTAAAATCAGAAAGTTCTGAAGTCTTTACGGCAACAGGAACATATTTGAGACCTGTAACTTTATATTCTTTTAATTTTGTCTGTGCTCCGTCTGTCTTTGTGATAGTACCTTTGCTGTATGATACACTTGTTCCATCTGTGAGATAAAGTGTTTTTCCATCTGTTGACCAGTGAGATACATTAAACTCACTTCCATCCTCGCCATAGATAACAGTATCACACTGATAACTTCCTCTATGAAGTCCATGATTTGTAGTTGCTCTTGAAACAGCATCAAAAGCACCCTTGTCCAACTCTCCTCTTGCATCAGCTTCAGAGTTTGCATCTGTCATACTCTTATCACTCTGTAAATAAATGTTCTCCGCATCCCAGTACTGATCCCATGTAAGTCCGGCATAAAGATATGTGTAATCATTTGCTGCCTTTGTTTTAATGTCTGCCGCAGGTCCCAGTGTGACAACCATTGCTGTTGACAATGCGACTGCCACGCTTTTCTTAATAAGTTTCCTCATCGTTGCTGTCTCCTATCATGTGTATTTATAAAATAAAAGTTTTGTCCGGTCAGGATAAATGCCGTTATATCTATTCCGTGCATACGACATATCACCGGAAATAAATATCTTTCGTACTTGCATTATAATACATCGCCAACTCACCAAAGTTGCATTTGTATAACCTTGGTAAGTTTCTCCTCACTCGGACATCAACTATTATATTTCCCATATAAGATGAAGTCAAACACTTTCTTGCTTAATGAACAAAACTTATCAAATAGAATATAACAGCTCAGACATAAAAAAATGCAGCTAACAGATTTATATATATAAGAAACAAAAAACTGTTACAATAGATTTTATATCACAACAAAATAGAGAGCCGGTATAACCGACTCTCCACTTTGGATAATAAATGAGAAAATTTATGTTACAAATATAAACTTATAACCTATTTAACTTTTACTGTCTTTGTTACTGTCTTATAACCTGACTTTGTAACTTTTACAGTAATCTTTGTGTTCTTCTTAAGTTTAGAAGAAACATTTAATGTGAAATTCTTTCCACTTACTTTAGCTTTCTTAGCTTTAGCTTTTCCAACTGTAACTTTTACTGTTGCTTTTGCAACTGAAACAGATCCCTTAACAACTTTTGTGTTAGCCTTTGCTGTAACTTTCTTTACAGACATTGTCTTCTTCTTAGAAGATGAACTGTTTGAATTGCTTGATGCTGATAACTTTTTATACTCTGTAGTTATACCAGAAAGTCCAACTTTCTCACCTGTGATATGAACCTTAAGTGCATCTGATATATTAGGAACATTGCAATTTGCTACGAATTTATAAGATTTTGATGAATCCGCATTGCTTACAATCTCGTTTGTGATAGTAACTTTTGTTCCAACTCTCTTTACTGTTACTGTAACCGAAGCATCTTTCATGACTTCAAGGTATGTATTCCAATCGGCAGCACCATCGCCCCACTCCATAGTTGAGCCATCATCAACCCATGTTCCAGCAAACCATCCATAGTTGTCTGCACGAGTTGAAATATACTGTCCTGATCCGTCAAAAACTTCTACAATGTAATTGTCCCAGTTGTTTGTTCCAACTGATTTGTTTGTAAATTTATATACAAGCTGGAAGTTTCCGCTAACATCCTCATCACCTGTGTTTGCTGTAAATGCTGCATCAATATTAAGATCCTTAACTGTTGCATCTCCAACTGCTGCTTCTGCTACACTTTTGTTTGCCGGTACTGCAACAACTGCTGTTGAAAATGCTATTGTTGTTGCAAGTGCGATTGCTAAAATTTTCTTTCTCATGTCTTATTCTCCTCTCAATTTAAATTTATTAAAGTTTTCGTAAACTATTTTAGTTTTTATTATAATAACATGTATATAATAAAAAGTCAACATAAAAATAAAATATTTTATATATTTTTTTCATACTTTGCACAATGATTATTAATATAATAAAAAATGCGTAGTGAAATTTTTATAATCTCACTACGCATATACAATTAATTTATATACAATTTACACTAAACTATCTTAATTAAAACTTAATTATTTAGCGATAGCTTTAACCTGCTTTGGAGAAAGTGCTTTGC
>JBNMLR010000322.1:0-3511 GCA_050874945.1 Butyribacter sp.
GTTAAGTTCTGCATTTTTTCTCGCCTGCTCTACACCAAGCTCTGACGCATCAAGACCGAGTACACTCTTTGCACCAGCCTGTCCGGCATTGAGTGCAAATGAACCCGTGTGTGTGAAACAATCGAGAACTTTTGCATCCCTGCACAGTTTTCTGATAGACTGTCTGTTATATTTCTGGTCAAGGAAAAATCCCGTTTTCTGACCTTCTTTTACATCGACATAATATTTGACACCATTTTCAACTATCTGCACATTCGTGTCAAATTCATCACCTATAAAACCTTTTATGCGTGGAAGTCCCTCATTTTTTCTGACTTTTGCATCACTTCTCTCATACACACCTCTTATGTGTATGCCATCCTCCTCTAAGACAGCTTTTAATATATCAACTATCTTTTCCTTAAACCGGTCAATTCCAAGTGCAAGTGACTGTACTACAAGCACATCTGAAAACTTGTCAATAACAAGCCCCGGCAGAAAATCTGCCTCGCCAAATACAACACGACAGCTTGATGTGTCAACAGTTTTCTTGCGGTATTCCCACGCATTTTGAAGTCTCTCCCTCAAAAAAGCATCGTCTATCTCCTGCTCCGTGTTTCTTGTCATAAGTCTGACTCTTATCTTGGAATTCCTGTTTATAAATCCCTTTCCCATAGGGTAGCCGTCGAAATCATGCACGATAACTATGTCTCCGTCCTCGAAAGAACCCATTATAGATGCTATCTCATTATCAAATATCCACATTCCGCCGCTCTTTATCGTGCGTCCCTCACCTTTTTTTAATGTTACTACTGCCACATTCCTGTCCTCTCTTTACCCTTAGCATCAAGGCAACTTGTATTTATTGCGATATTCTTTATACATATTCTTAAACTTAGGATCATCTGTCTCTTTTAAGTTGTCAAGATATTCATGTGTATCAAAACCGTCTTCATTTGTCTGAATGATACAGACTGCAATATTTGAACAGTGGTCTGCAATTCTCTCAAAATTTGTTGTAATATCAGAGAGAACAAATCCAAGCTCGATAGTACATTTTCCTTTGCGAAGTCGTTTTACGTGTTTCTTCTTAACTTCGTCGTTCAATGTGTCGATAACTTCTTCTAACGGCTCTACCCTTGTAGCCATAGCAACATCCTGTTTTTCAAAAACATCAAATGTCATTGATACTATATCTCTTATTGCCTTTTCATATATCTCTAATTCAGCTTTTGCCTTATCTGAAAAATGTTCCTCTTTTTTATAGACTTCATCTGCCGTATTCATAAGATTAACCGCATGGTCTGAAATCCTCTCAAAGTCACCGATACAGTGAAGTATCGTTGATACTATCTTTGAATCAGCATCCGACAGATCGGCATTATTTAACTTCATAAGGTAAGTACCGAGTTCGTCCTCATAATGGTCTACCATATCCTCAAGGTTTGATACTTCCTCAGCCATATTTTTATCATAATGATGGAAAAGGTCTATCGCCTTAAACAAAGCATCCTGCGAAGCTTTCGCCATGAGTACGGCTGTCTTCTGTGCCTGATTTACGGCAAATGCAGGCTTCTCAAGGAAACGCTCATCAAGAAGTGATTTAACAGTGTGCTCCTCTGTCTCATTATCCTTGATAGTAAGTTTTGCAAGTGTAACAAGGAAGTTTTTAAGAGGCAGCAGACATACTGTTGCGATTATATTAAATGCCGTATGGATAACAGCAATACCTGCAACTGATGCCGAATGGCTCAGGAAACTAAAATGCACGAACGCATTTATTCCGTAAAATCCTATCATAAATACGATTGTACCTATAAGGTTGAAATAAAAATGTACAAATGCAGCTCTCTTTGCATTTTTTCTCGCACCAACCGCAGACAAAAGTGCAGTCACACAGGTACCGATGTTTTGTCCCATGATAATAGGAAGTGCTGATGCGTAGCTTACCGTACCCGACAGACAGAAAGCCTGTAATATACCGACTGACGCTGATGATGACTGAATTATCGCCGTGAGCACTGTTCCAACAACAACACCGATTATAGGATTGTCACTAAACATCAAAAATATCTTTGTAAATGCAGGCATCTTTGTGAGAGGTTCAACTGCCTCGCTCATTGTGCTCATACCTGTCATAAGAATGGCAAATCCTGCCAATATCGTACCTACATCTTTTTTTGTATTGCTCTTTGCAAACAATATCATGCCAACACCTATTATCGCAAGAATAGGTGAGAATGATGTCGGCTTTAACAGATTGATAATAAGACTGTCTCCCTGAATACCAGTGAGCGACAATATCCATGACGTTATCGTCGTACCGATATTAGCACCCATGATGATTCCTACAGCCTGTTCAAGTTTCATAATACCTGAATTAACAAAACCTACGACCATGACCGTTGTCGCTGATGATGACTGGATGACAGCAGTCACTCCGGCACCGAGCAATACCGCAAATAAAGTCTTAGATGTAAACTTTTCAAGTATCGCCTCTAATTTTCCACCGGATGTTTTGGCAAGACCATCACCCATGACGTGCATTCCATAAAGGAATAAGGCAAGTCCGCCAATCATTGTCAATACATTAAAAATATCCATTGTATTCTTCCTTTCAAAATTGATAGTTTCTTCTTTTACGGGTACACGGACTATAAACCGATGTACTTCTCCTTTTGTAAAAATGTCCACTATCATATAATTATACCTAAAGAAAATTTACTTGCAATATACAATGTAAAATTTATGTATATTTTACACAAAATTAGATGTTTCTAACCAAAAAAAGACCGGACATAACTCTTTTTGCATTATTATCTTACAATAAAATACTAAATTATATATCCGGTCTCTTTTATTTTAAATTGCCTGATTTTAATCCTTAAGCCTTTTTAACCACTTAAATCTCATCTTCTCCGACTGCCTCCTCCTTTAAAACATCTACATTATCATGTGATGCTGTTTGTGATACCGCATTATTTCCATTAAATATCGTCTTAACATTAAATCTGTTGCAATTATCTTCAAGTACACCTACAAGATCCATGCTGACATCCATCTCGCTTCTTATCTTTTGCACCTCTCCTGCAAGTGATGTAGTTCCCTGCGCTGCACTTCCAATACCTCTCGCACTATCTTCTATAACAGTTGTGATATCTGATACTGACTCTACAAGCTTATTGATAACTTTATTAAGCTTTCTCGTCCTTTCAGCAAAATCATTCATCTCATCATTAATATAGATAGAATCGTCACTGTATTTTCTTCCCGAATCAACAAAATTGTTATAATCAGGGAGGATATTGCTGTCAATATATTCTACTATCTGGTTAGAATTTTTGCTAAGCTCATTAACTGCAGAAATAACAGTTTCGTTTATATGCTGTATATTATTTGCTGTCTCCCTGCTGCTGTCGGCAAGTTTCCTTATCTCGTCCGCAACTACGGCAAATCCCTTTCCCGCTTCTCCTGCTCTTGCCGCCTCGATAGATGCATTAAGTGCAAGAAGATTTGTCTGACTTGATATTGA
>JBNMLR010000323.1:0-3510 GCA_050874945.1 Butyribacter sp.
ATAGTATTAGCAGTGCACTCTGTCACCGTCAGCACTTAGGCAGCGTATTTTGCTGACTTAGTACTGTTACGAGTGACAGGTAGCGAAAGCGTGCCTGCGTTAGTATTTGTTATATTTGTACAATTAGCACAACATATAATTAGTTTCGCAAACACCTATATCAATGAAAGTATATCACACATAATAAAAATTTTATATATACCTTTTTAACAATAATTATCGATATAAAGAATAATCCTTATGCAAAACTCCCTATCATCATACTCCATCCTGACTTCCCCATTATATTTTTCCACCACATCCTGAACACTTTTTAAACCGATGCCATGTTCCAGTTTATTGCTTTTTATCGTTTTTAAGACACCATTCTTGGCATTTATCCTGCCATCATAATTATTTTTTAAAATAATAAATACGGCTCCCATCTTATATTTAATATAAAGTTTTATATATCTGTCGCTATCAAGAACCTGTGCTGCTTCTATAGCATTATCAAGTATATTTCCAAGTATTGTCACCATATCGCCCATATCCGTCTGTAGCGTTTCCGGAAGTTTAATATCCGATTCAACCCTTATATTTTTTTCAGATGCTTCGCTTAACTTATAATTAACAATACTGTCTAACTGCATATTTCCACTTTTACTATACAACTTAACACTGTTAATCCTGCCTATCATCTGTTCAAGGTATTCTTTTGCCCTGGCATTTTCGCCCCCGTCATCAAGCAGCGACTCAAGTACATACAGATGATTATTCATATCATGCCTGAATTTTCTTATATTATCACTGTTTTTTTGCAATACCTCCGCCTGTTTTATATAATACATATTCTCACGCTGCATCATCTGTGCCTGAAAGCTGTTGACATAGCTTCTTGAGATTATATCATACATATACATTATCAATATAAGCATAAACAAAGCAAAAAATACGGCAACTTTTTTAGTAATACGATTTATGTCTTCCTGCATAAATACCATTGCTTCTAAAAGAAATAATATTATGGATAAAATCGCCATCGCAACATTGAACCCTGTCGGTAATTGTAATTTTGAATTAATATTCTTGAAACTTGTTATTATGAAATATAATATTATCTGCATTATACAAAGACTGACTATCTGATATGCCTCTGCGTAATACCCCACTCTTGTTATATGCGTATTTCCGCCGCCTGTTATGACCCCAAGTATCAGTTCACACACAAACTCAAACAAAAAAACAAGAATTACGGCTGGAATTATCCTTATTTTTTTCTTCTCATAACACCTGCCGATAACATATAGCGTACTAATTGAAGTAATAGTATTCAACAGAGGAATTGGTAAAAATATATACTGTATGCTGCATAAAATAAAGCATAAAACAAATGTAATCACTCCTGTTTTTTTTGAAACTTTCAGTTTTCCAAGAAAAAAATTCATATATTTGGATGTTATGCTAAGATCAAGCACATTTCCTATTAAATAAGCGATTATATACCATACCTTGTCCATTATCTCTCCTCTATCATCATAAATTCTTTTCGTATCTGCTCTCTTTTTGCCTGACTTATCGGTATCTGTGTCCCATTGACCAAAACAACATGATCATAAGCCATTATTTTTACAAAACGATAATTAACAAGATATGATTTATGAATCATTAAAAAATCATACTGTTTCAGATTTTCATATATAAGTTCAAGAGAATCATAATAATCATATTCTTCATTTTGCAAATGAACATAAATTTTTCTTCCTTTGCGTTCAAAATATAAAATCTTATTTATCGGAATTTTATAAAAATCACGACCTTTTTTAAATCTGAATAAAAAATTATCCTTTTCATTTATTTCCTCAAACTGATTTATAACAGTCAGTATAGCACTCTCATCTATTGGTTTTATAAGAAAATTTAACGGTCTGAAATCAAAAAGTTCCATAGCATATTCTCTCTTTGAAGAAATATAAACTATCTGAACTATCTGATTTTTAAGCTGCTGCCTTATATGTCTTCCAATATCAACGCCATTCATCTTTGGAAGTTCAATATCAAGAAAAAGCATATCATAGCTATATGACAGCTCGCCTGTTTCTATTTTAGCACAAAGCTCTATCCCTGAATTAAAAACATCAATATCATATTCTATACATTTTTTATCCAATACTTTAATAAGTGTCCGCTCTAAGTCAGAACAAAACTGTGGTTCATCATCACATATAGCAATCTTTATCACATTGTACTCCATTTCCGCACATTACTGTTTGTCAAAAATATGTCAAAAAAAGTATAACACCTTATATGAAGTAAGTCAAAACGATTTGTCAGTACCGCCCCATCTTTTAAGCGGCATAAAGCAATCTGTTTTCTGAATTTATTTCATATAAGATATTATACTTTTATGATTTATGACGCATGATACAAAATATCTTTTGCACAATACATCGTAATTTATTTATATCAACCTTAACCCTTTTCTCCGATATTCACGAACCAAAAATTATCATAATCCATACCCTTTGCCTGCTTCACTATGTATAAAATCTTTAATATAACAATACATAATGCAAACACTCAGACAGATATTCGCAATCCGCTGTGCTGCCTGCTCATAACACTTTCAGGCATAAAACAATAATTACAACTATGATGATAAACGCAATGATAAAATTTCTCAAATATATTATCGTCTTCCTGACTCTCCGCTGATACTCTTCAAGCTCGCCCAACTCAGCCGGCTTTTTCCTTATAAGACGATTTGTAAGTCTCTCGGAAATCTCATCACTGTCAAACATCCTGCATTTGTCCTCCTTTCTGCCGTAACTTACTTATATCGTCACCGTTCATCCCACCTGCGATGCTGCGGTAATCTTATAACTTTCTACTCACGGCAAAAATCCACCTATTTACAATAAAGAGAATATCATATTTTTTTGCATTTTCATGCAGAATGTAAAAAAACAAAGCGTTTTTGTAAGAATTTAAAGATGCAAGGCTTTTTATTTCTGCTCACTTCCTCTTTATTTGGCAACACTTATTTTCAGGTAAAGCAGATATTAGCAATCCTCTATCTGCATTTAAAACCCTGCCAGCTCCCTTAAATCATTAATAACCTCTCTGTCCATCTCATAACAGTTTCCATTGTAAAATACTATTGACCCGGCAATCCCAATCTGCCACTTTTTGTCTTTACTTTTTATATAAAGTACACTGACCCCCTCAATCAATTCACTTTTTACTTTTTTATAGCCGGCATTATTAAGATATGAAATAAACTTTTCTTTGTCCTTATCTGCCATGACTTTATTTCTTACAGAACCAATCTCCATTTCTATCGTCATATTTTCAGGCTTTGTAAAACCAAAAAGTTTTACTCCCTTTATCTTTCTGTTACTATATATTGCAAAAATTAAAATAAAGCACACCACAATGCAAAATGCAAAAATTTTTCCTTTTTTCATAGAAACCCTCCTTTAATTCATAATATACTTTTTTAATAACTTAATGTAAAAACAGCCTATACAC
>JBNMLR010000324.1:0-3510 GCA_050874945.1 Butyribacter sp.
ATAAGATTTATCCTGTAATCTGGGATATATGACAATAGTTCCTGATTATCAACTGATAACATATCATGTATGCTTTTTGCACCGTCCCAGTCTTTGTCTCCGAAATATATCACCAATGTGATAACAGGCATAAGTTTATCCTCTTTTTTAAAACCGGATAAAAATTCTTCGGAATTTAATTTAACTGTCTTTTCTTTTGTTTTGTCACGGTATGACCGTTTTGCTTCCTCTACCTGCTTTGCGTATTGCAACGCGTCATAGAGCATATTTTTAACAGCCATGGCATAATGAATTTTATCCTGATTTTCAATGCCGAGTACGACATATACGGCTTCATCATCCATCGCCATAGACCACAGCATAAGATTATCTCTCATTTTCTGGACTGCAATATCAGCATCATTTCCATAAGGTAAAAAAATCTCTGCCGTATCTATTTTCTGTAATTTTTCAGGCTTTATAACCTGTCTGCCATCATAGATATAAAAATTAAAGGCATCTGCAATAACATCTCTATGTGACATATATTGTTTTGTTGCTATATCGACTTTCCCCATAAATTTCTCCTTTCATACATTATACATACAGTATCTTAAAAAAGCAATGTCTGTCCTATATTCACAAACATTTGTTTGGTGGTTATAAATGTATGATAACACAAGAATATATGTTCGTCAATATTGATTTTTATTGTCAGGGAAGTTTTTTCTGATATACTGTGATTGATGTTAATAGAATGGTGTTATGAGAAAACGGCAGAGCGTACCACGAATATCCGCTAGAATTTTCCGCAATAACTTGACACCTATGTCACTTGCTATTATTATTACTATGTTATAGTGCAGTTTTTTACTGTCACTTTTATTATGGGGGTGAACAGTAATGTTTTGTGGGTTTATTCTTTTTAAGTCATAAATCAGTTACTATCTGCATATATAACATAATCGGTTTTCGTAATATGTATATAAGCTAAAGACATATAACAATATATAATATATGCTTATTGTATATCTTACAACAATATACTTTATCTATATACAACATATCTTACATTATATATTTTACAAAAACCGAAAATAAACATATATAACATTTATATAGGAAAGGATTTTTTAATGCACTTTATTATTGTTTTTTTTATTTCGATGTTTCCGCTGATTGAACTTAGAGGAGCTATTCCATATGCAGTTGCGCAGGGACTTCCTCTTGTTCCATCTTACATCATAGCTATTATTGGAAATATGCTTCCTGTTCCTTTTATCTTTCTTTTTGCAAGGAAAGTTCTTGAGTGGGGAGCTGACAAGCCGGTTATCGGTGGTTTCTTTACTTTTTGTATCGAAAAAGGAGATAAGGGCGGCAAAAAACTTCAGGAAACGGCAGGTAAGGGACTTTTCATAGCACTATTGCTTTTTGTTGGTATTCCACTTCCGGGTACAGGTGCATGGACGGGTACTCTCGCCGCAAGTTTTCTCGATATGGATTTTAAGTCTAGTGTCATCGCTGTTATGCTCGGTGTTATGCTTGCAGGTGTCATTATGGGACTTGCATCTGCCGGAGTATTTGGTGCAATAAGTGCATTGATATTATAGTTTCGTTTTAATATTGCTTAATAAGCGATACTATTTTCTACGTTATTTATCAGGTAAACAGATTGCAAATATATAAGTTGAATGTTTAATTGATACGCATTTTTTCAGTTACCTGTGAAGCTGCGTTTACATCCATTTTATCCATGATGGCGGCACGCTTATTAGCAGGCATATTTTCAAGTATTTTGGCTACAAGGTCAAGTGAACCGGTAGTCATGTTGTTAAACAGGTTTGCTGCCTGCTGTGGATCCATTTTGGCATAGGCATCTGCATAATCTTTTATTTTTGCTTCTTTTTCAGCTTTTGCCGTTGCCCGTGCGGCGGCTCTCGCTGATGCGGCGGCTTCTGCCGATGCCTTTGCCTGAGCTTTTGCTGTTGCTCTTGCGACGGCTGATGCTGACGCTTTTGCTTCGGCAGCTATTTTTTTCTGTTTTGCGGCGGCATCTTTTGCAGCCTGTTTCGCTTTTTTCTCTGCTTTAATCTCAGCGGCATTTTTTCTCTGCAGTTTCTTAGGCAGCACACTCCTTGCAACAGGAACATCACCTATAACGGGTGCAAGTGTGTTTGATGCTATCCTCCGGCATCCATCTTTATCGCAAAGACGATTCCACCGAGTATGATTATCATAAACAATATGCCGATTATCACTGCCATTATTTTTCCCTTTGTGGTTTCACCCTTGAGTTCTTCAAGTTCATGTGACATTTCTTTCTGCCTGCTTTTTAACTCTGAGATTTTCTGCTTAGTCTGTTTTTTGCTTTCTTTTATCTTGTTTTTTTCGATTTTTTTACTTGCCTTATCGGACATATCTATCACTCTTTTCATTTAAAATTTTATCTTTATTTTGTAAGTCTGCTGTCAGCAAACATAATGTTTACGAAAAAATCTTTGATATATGCGGGCAGCAGAGCGGATTGCAAATATCCGTTTGACTTGTCATACTATTTATTCACTAATAAATATAATGTCCACCCCTAAACATTTCCCTTGCAAACTCTAAACAATTCCTAAATAATTTAAGAAATATGTGAAATCAAAAATAAATTCAGCTATAATAAAATCGTGAATTGTGAAAATGAATATATGCAGTGTTAATTGCACAAATATAACAAATATTAACGCTGGCACGCTCTTGCTATATTGTCATTCGTAACAGTACATAAATCGGCAAAAAATTGGAAGGAGTACATTATGACTGAGGCTAAAAAAAATACGGTTAAACAACAGATTTTTATTATGAATACGGCAATGGTACTGGTTATTTTAGGCATTGCCTTTATAGTCAACTATTTTTTTGCAAAACTATATTTAGCGGCGGCTGAGAGTGATTTTGAAAAGACTTTGCAAAATGTCATAATTAATCATGTTTCCTTTGAGGATGCAATAGAAGCTTGGACGATAAAAAGACATGGTTTTTTGATGATTTTTTCGCTTGACATTCTTATATGCATAATGGTTTTTCTGTTTGTAAGTTTTATCTTTACGAAAAAACTCTCACACTGCATAACCCAGCCACTTGATGAACTTACCGCCGGAGCAGACCGTGTTAAAAAAGGAAATCTTTCCCAAAATATAATTTATAAGGGTCTGCATGAATTTGAGACAGCCTGTGAAAATTTTAATGATATGCAGAAGCATATTCTTGACGAACAGACAAAAAATTTAAAGTATGAGAAAGCAAGAACCGATATGGTCGCAGGTATATCGCATGACCTTAGGACTCCGCTTACGGCAATACAGGGTACATTAAAAGGTCTTATTGATGATATTGTGCCAACTCCTGAGATTAAGCAAAGATTTTTAACAACCGCATATACCCGTTCACTCGACATGGAAAAACTTATTGAAAAACTTTTTTTCTTTTCAAAAATGGAAACAGGGAATATGCCGTTAAATGTGCAAAGTGTAAACCTTTCACAAT
>JBNMLR010000325.1:0-3500 GCA_050874945.1 Butyribacter sp.
GGTTCAAATACAGGGACAACTGCAGGTTCAACCGGAAGTCAGAGCAGTTCAAACACTGTAACGATAATGCAGCAGCAGTTAGCTTCATATCAGCAGCAGTTGTCGGAATATAAATCAAACCTCAAAAACCTGAAATCACAGCTTAAATCTGCTAAAAAGGCGAGAAAAACAGGAAAAGTAAGTGCCAAAAAGACATATGATGCAGCAATGCTTCAATATTCAAATGCAAAGACGCTTTACAATGTAGCGATGGATGGAATCGACGATGATGTAAAAGACGCACAGGAGACATTAAAGGACGCACAGAAAGCATTAAAAACTTTTGAAAAGTACGCGGGAACAGGAGTGATAAAAGCTGAATGTTCGGGAACGGTAACATCTGTCGGATATGAGGACGGAGAGACATTAAGCACTGATACCGACATAGCTACATATATGAATTCGGATGCGGTCACGACTTCGGTGTCTGTCGCACAGGACGATATTTCGGAGATAGAAGTCGGAGATACAGTAAATATAAGTCTTTCAGCATATGAAGATAAGACATTCCACGGAAAAGTTACATCAATATCAACTACTTCATCGGGAACAAGTACGGTGAGTTATCCGGTCGTAGTCACAATGACAGGTGATGTTTCAAGTATTTATGCAGGAATGAGTGCTGATGTTACATTTGTTACAAAAGAGGTAAAGGATGTTCTTTATATTTCAAATAAGGCTGTTGAGACAGAGGGAACAAAGTCATATGTAACAAAGAAAAACAGTGACGGAAGTACGACAAAGACACAGGTAAAAACAGGATTTTCAGACGGACATAATGTTCAGATCGAAAGCGGATTAAGCGAAGGTGATACAGTTCTTATAGAAAGCCGGGTGAGCGAATGAAACTAAGTGAGATATTAAGACTTGTCTGGATAAATCTTATTCAGAATAAATTTAAGGTGGTGCTCACTTCTATAGGTATAGTAGTGGGTGCGGCAACGATAGTGATGGTCATAGCAATAGGCAGAGGCGGTCAGATGGATGTGGCAGACCAGTTTAAAAATCTGAACGCAGGTGCTATAGATATTTCATATGAGCAGTCATCAGACAGTTCATCGTCAAATTCTAAGAGTTCATCAAAATCAGGCTCGTTAGGGAAATCATCAAATGGAAACTCTGAGTCCGGAAATCAGGGACAGGGTGGACCGGGTGGTTTTGGCGGCGGTCAGGGAATGCCGCAGATGCCGGGTGGAGCATCGGGAGACTCCGGAAACTCAAAGAGCAGCGGTTCAGGTGGAAACTCAAAGAACAGCGGCGGTTCTTCGGGAAATTCATCCTCAGATAAATCACAAAAAGGAAACGGTTCGTCAAACGGCGGCGGAATGCCACAGATGCCCGGTGGTGGAATGCAGGGCGGCGGAATGTCAGGAGGCTTTGGTGGATTTATGCAGGGCGGAAAAAACAGTGAAAGCTCAAAGATAAATCAGGAAAAGATTACCTTGTCCGAAGATGATATGGACGATTTAAAAACATTTCTTCCGGGAATTTCAGACATAACAATATCTTACACTACAAAATCCGATGTAGACGGAGGAGATCTTGATGACGCTGAAAGCTATACGATAGCAGGAGTAAAAAATAATTATGCAAGCATGAGTAATCTGACGATGGCAGCAGGAAGTTTTATCGAGTCGTCAGATGAGACGAATAAAGAGAAAGTGTGCGTACTCGGCTATTCCGTTGCAAAAGAGATATTTGGAAGTGTGAAAGACGCATATGACAGCACTATTTACATAGACAACAGGGCATATGTCGTGAACGGTGTAATATCAGAGGTTGGAACGGTTTCTTCAGGAATAAGCCCTGATGATTCAATCTTTATACCGTATAGCACCGGAGTAAAATATATCGTGGGAACAGATGCAGACCCGACGATAACAGTAATCGCATCGGATGTTGATAAGGTGGACACGGTAATGGAAAATATACAATCGGTTCTTGCGGAAAATTATCCAAATGCAGAATTTACGATAACCGATGCAGGAAGCAAGATGGAGGCAGCATCAGAGTCAAACAACACACTGACAACACTCCTTATTGCAATGGCGGCGATAGTATTTATCGTAGGCGGTATAGGTATCATGAATGTATTGTTCGTATCGGTAAAAGAAAGAACAAAAGAAATCGGTATATTAAAAGCCATCGGTTGTACCAAAAAAGACATACTTATAGAATTTTTGCTTGAAGCGTGCTTTATAAGCATACTTGGAGGAATACTCGGAGTTTTACTAAGTTTTGGCATAACGCCTGTTGTAGAGCATTTTGATGTAAGAGTGGAACTCTCTGCATTCGGAGCGGTACTTGCCGTGGTATTTGCGGTATTTACGGGAACTGTATTTGGATTTTATCCTGCATTAAAGGCTTCAAAACTTGTACCTGTTGAGGCATTAAATGAGGAGTAAGAGTTTAAGGAGGGTGAAAAGATGTATCTTAATATGAAAAGATATGGAAAAGTTCTTGCGGTGTTTCTTGGTATGTGCCTTGTGTTGTCGGGATGCTCTAAGAAAACGGAGGAGACAACTAATGATATAAGCTCAGTTAAACTAAAATCTAATCAGGAGATTGTTGCCTGCAAGATAACTGCGATATACGGCAATGAGATAGAATATACCGTTGTGAAAGAGCAGAGTGCATCTGACTCAAATTCAAAGAAAGGCAGGATGCCGTCTGCAAGTGGAGCACCCGATATGAACGGGAAAAATTCACAGGGCGGAGGTGCTCCCGATATGAATGGCGGGGAGATGCCACAGGGAAGCGGAGCACCAGACATGAACGGAGGAAGTTCACAGAGTGGAGGAACATCTGATAAGAGCGGAGAAAATTCGCAAGGCGGAGGAGCAACTGATAAGAACAGCGGAAACGGTTCATCTGACAGCAAATCGGGGAATAATTCAGATTCAAAAAATAATTCGGACTCGAACAGTGCTTCAGACTCTCAAAACAGTGGACCAAGTGGCAATGGGAATGATATGTCAGCAGGAGGACCTCCCGATATGAACGGAGGAAATTCACAGGGCGGAGGAGCACCCGATATGAATGGAGGAAATTCGCAGGGCGGAGGAGCACCCGACATGAACGGAGAAAATTCAAAGTCGGGAGACAGCCAGAATAGTTCATCAGATAAAAACAGCAGTCAGAGTTCTTCTGACAGTTCAGATAAAAAGTCTGACAGCAGCAAATCTTCGGATAAAAGCAGTAAGAAGATTTATACGCTCACGGACGAAACAGGCAGTACAACGATACCTGTCGGAACAGATGTGATAACATCACTTGGAAAAACAACAACATTTTCAAGGCTTTCAAACGGGGACATAATTAAGATGATAATGGAGAAAGATTCAAGTGGGGAAAAGGTTGTTGTAGGTGTGTGGATTGTTTCGTGACAATTTAAAGCTATGATGATTGAACAAGAACAGCAATAATAACACCGGCACGCTTTCGCTATGTTGTCGCTCGTA
>JBNMLR010000326.1:0-3498 GCA_050874945.1 Butyribacter sp.
ATATGTAACATTTTCGTAGAGTGCCATGCCTATTCCCTGTCCTATGCCGCCCTCTGCCTGAACTCTTGCAAGGTTTGGGTTTACCGGAATTCCGCAGTCGATAACCGCCTGATAATCAAGTATCTTTACACTGCCTGTTTCTTTGTCAAGTTCTATCTCGACCATTCCGACCATATACGGCGGCGGTGATACAGGTGATGAATATGTTTCGGTCACATCGACAGGGATAATATTGTTTACCTGTGATTTTGTGGCAATATCCGCAAGGCTGACCGATTTTTCATCTTCTGTCATATAAACTTTCTCTCCGTCAAAATCTACATCTTCAGAAGAACAGCCGAGAGTCCTGCACCTATCTTCATTATGTTTTCACGAAGTTTTAAAGCGGCATTTTGTGTAGCCATTCCCGTGATATAAGTTGTTGATGAAGCATAAGAACCCGAATCATAAGGTGATGCGTCCGTATCTGCACCAAAAACTGAAATCTTATCTGCATCACAGTCGAGGACTTCTGCTGCCATCTGCGATAGAATGGTATCACAGCCTGTTCCCATGTCTGCCGCACCTATCATCATATTGTATGTTCCGTCGTCTGAAAGTTTTAATGTGCATGAACCCACATCGACATTTGAGATACAAGAACCCTGCATTGCAAGTGCCATTCCTGCTGCCCTGACTTTACCGTCTCCCATATCCCTGACCGGATATTTCTCAGCCCAGTTGAAATTTGCGGCACAATGCTCTATGCATCTGTCAAGTGCACAGGCATTGGCTGTCTCGCCAAAGTATGCAGGCATGAACATTCCCTCTCTTACAATGTTTTTCATCCTTATCTCAACAGGATCAATATGAAGTTTTTCCGCAAGTTCATTTACGGCAGATTCAAGTGCAAAGATACCCTGCGTTGCACCATATCCTCTGTACGCTCCTGCCGCCTGCACATTCGTGTAGACAACATCACATGAAAATTTTGTCGCTTCACACCCACCAGTATAAAGCGGCAGTGATTTGTGACCTGAAAGTCCAACTGTCGTTGTGCTGTGCTCACCGTATGCACCGCCGTTTGACAGCGTGTAAAGGTCTATCGCTCTTATCCTGCCGTCTTTCATGGCACCAAGACGAACCGTCACTTCCATTTCATGACGGGGTGAAGATATTATCTGACATTCATTTCTGCTGTAGATAAGTTTGCTCGGCTTCTTTGTCATCCATGTAACAAAAGCAGGATAGACCTCACATACGGCTGTCTGTTTTGCACCAAAACCTCCGCCTATACGGGGTTTTTCCGCACGAACCATTGACTTTGGAATATCGAGTGCATTTGCAAGTATTCTTCTGAGATGGAAAACTATCTGCGTTGAGCTTATGCAGTGCAGTCTGCCGTATCTGTCAATCTCGCAGTATGCCCTTATTGTTTCCATATAAGCCTGCTGTGCCGCCTTTATATGCCATGTATGCTCTATTATCTCCTCACAGTCCTTAAATACCGCATCTACATCACCATGTTCATCTTCCTCATGGTGTAAAAGATTTCTCTTAACATCACCTGTATTGCCATGTGACATCCAGTTATCCTCCGGATGCACAAGTATGGGATTGTCAAGTGCCTTGTGAAAATCAAGCACCGGTTCGAGTACCTGATATTTTACTTTTATGAGTTTTAATGCCTTATCCACGGCTTTCTCGCTCTCACCTGCAACTATCGCAACAGGATCACCGACACTTCTCACCCTCCTGCCAAGTATAAGCCTGTCATACGGTGACGGCTCCGGAAAAGTCTGGCCTGCAATGCTGAAACGCTTGTCAGGAACATCTTCCCATGTATAAACAGCTTCTATACCCGGAACTTTCATTGCAATATCAGTTTTTATATCCTCAACTAAAGCATGAGCATGAGGACTTCTGAGCAGTTTTACCACAAGGCAGTCAGATGGTGTTATGTCATCGGTAAATACCGGCTTTCCGAGAAGAAGCTGTGATGAGTCTTTCTTTGGAATACTTTTTCCTACTGCATGGTAATCTTTTCTTTCACGATTAAATTCACTCATCTTTCCACTCCTTTCCGATGTCTGCCCCAAAAACTTCTGCTTCAAGCTGCATAGGTGCATTTTCCTTTTTGCTGTTCAGATAATTCCTGAGTGAACGAAGCTGGCTCTGATAACCTGTGCAGCGGCACAGATTCCCCGAAAGATACTCAAGTATCTCATCGTCCGTAGGATCCGGATTTTCACGGAGAAGTGCCACTATATTAACTATATATCCGGGATTGCAGAAACCGCACTGGTCAGCACCCTGCATTGCAAAATAACCGGTAAATTTTTTAGCTTCTTCCTCCAGTCCCTCAAGTGTATCAACGCATCTTCCGTCTGCCCTGCCGACAGGAATACTGCACGAAAGCATCGGCTTTCCGTCCATAAGCACCGTACACAGACCACAGTTTCCTGTTTCACAACCTCTCTTTACCGAATAACATTTGTGTTTTCTGCAAAAATCTATAAGAAGCATATCTGCGTCTACGGTATCTTTTATAACTTTTCCGTTTAATGTAATCTTTACTTCCATCAGCAGATTCCCTCCTTTTCGTTTTCTGATAATATCGTCTTTAACGCTCTTTTTACAAAAACATTGCATATTATCTTTCTATACTCGGCACCGGCACGCATATTGTTGCCAAAACGGATATTTTGTGCCACATAATCTGCAAATCTTTCAATATTTTCATCGGTAGGCTCAGACAATATATTTTCACTGTCATATACAGGCTCCGCCATATATGGGGTTGCCCCGATAACTGCCGCAATACCTCTTTTTCCTTTTGAAACAGCACAGGTAAGCACCGGAAAATCTGTTGACTGGTTTCTCTGGCTCAGATAAACTACCTTTTCAGTTTCTTTTGGCACGATAACTGACACAAGTATATCTCTCGTCGTGCGTGGCAGCTTTACAAACTCGTCAAGCTCCATGATGACCTCATGAAAAAGTTCCACTTTAGCCCCAAGTGCCCTAAATATCGTCATAACATCTGAAAAGCCATACCGCCCCCATATACTTCCGCCAACTGTTGCAACATTTCTGAACTGAACACCGACTATATCTTTTACGGAGTCGGCAAAGGCATTATCCGTATATTTATTTAAGGCTTCATTTGTCTCTATATCCCTTAATGATACATACGCACCTATGCGAAACTCATTTTCATTTTCCTCTATGCCGTCAAGTCCCAGCTCACAGAGGTCTATCGCTGTTCCAAGAGTCGTATTTTTCATCTTCGTCCAGAGCATTCCGCCGACAACGAAATTTTGTCTTTTCTGATAGAGTTCATATGCTTCTTCAAGGCTTTTCGCCCTTATATACTGATTATAATAAAACATAACTCTTCCCTTTCTCTTATGCTTTTATCTAAATACTGCTTTCACTTAAATGCTATTAGTTCAATACGCTTTTATCAAATGCTGCTTTCACCTAAAGCCGACAGGATTTCGTCAGACTGCTTTTCAA
>JBNMLR010000327.1:0-3488 GCA_050874945.1 Butyribacter sp.
AGGTATTTCAGCTAAAACAAAGAAATCCCTTAAAAAGCAGATAGTAAAAGCCGGGGCAAAGAAAGCTAAGTTTAAGTGATTTTTGGATACAGATAAGCATTTTACACTGACGGGTCGCAAAGCGGCTGCGTTCATGGGTAAACAGCAAAGGCAGATTGCGAATGTCCGCTTTACATACAGGTATGAATTGATATAGAGAAAAAGTTTGATTTTAGTGAACAGGAGGTTCGACATGAGATTTTTAGGTAAACATAAGGTGATGGCATGGATTTTGGCGGTTGCTCTTGTTTTAGGTCTCATGTCGGATTTTTCAGTTTTTGAGAGTACAAAGAGGGTTTATGCAGGGGATTTTGAAGACGGAGTTTATACGATTGAGGGAAAGTTAAGACACGCAACTCTTGACCAGCCGTCAATGGGTGATTCGGCAGTTACGCAGCCGATGAAGATTATAAAAAAAGGAAACAGCATAAGTTTGAGATTGGAGTTTAAGTTACTTACATCGGGTATCTTTAAGGGGTATCTGTATGGATTTTATTATTTTCCGTCATGGAATGACAGTGAAAATGTGCCTAAATCAGCAACGGCAGAGAGCGTAAAAGTGACTGAGTATTACGAGGGAGTTTATGATGAGTACAATGACCCTAAAACAGGGCTTGATTCAAATGTAAAAGGAAAATTATATCCGCATTATGCGTTGATGCCTATAGAGTGGAAACAGAGTATGGCTTGGATTCAGGTTTATGTGCCTGTGATGGAGGCTATAAACAAGGGCGGCGGAACGCAGTTTGCGAGATTGTTATTAGATTGGAATACGCTTAAAAAAACAGATGAAAAGGCGGATGATATTACGGGGACGGCAGAGCCGTCGGATACCAAAAAGCCGTCAACGGACAGCGAAAATACGGCAACAAAAAAGCCGTCAACAACAGGCAATGGAAGTACGGCGACGAAAAAGCCGTCAACAGGCAGTGGAAGTACGGCAACAAAAAAGCCGTCATCAACGGGCAGTAAAAATTCTTCTAAGAAAAATAAGAAGCTGAATATAAAAAAGCTGACCGATGGAACTTACACTATAACGGGACAGATGTTAAAGACTGACAAAAAGAGCAGTTCAATGTCAGATAAAGCAATAAACCACAATGTTTTATTGCGTGTAAAAAATGGAAAATACACACTTACGCTCGATTTTTCGGGACTTACGGTCGGAAGTGCAAAGGGGTATCTCGGCAGGCTTAAATATTTTAAATCAGGCTATAAGGTGACAAAAAACGGTGTACCTCAGGGTAAGACTGCGGCGGCTAAAATCGTTTCTTACCAGAAGAAAAACGGGAAGAAACTGACTGATACATACGGAACGAATTATCCAAAAAAGGTTTCTTTTCCTATGATAAAAGAAGCGAAGAACAACGGATATGTGCCTATGCAGGTGTTTGTTCCTATTATGGATGCGATAAGTAAAGGTTCGGGAACACAGCCTGTCTATCTTAAACTTGACCTTAGTTCTATCGTTTCAGGGAAAAAGAGCACTTCGGTGAGCAAATCGTCAAAGAGTAAAAAGTCGTCAAAAAAGACAACAGCGTCAGCAAATTCAGGCACATCACAAAATACAGGTGTGTCAAAAAGCGGCAGTTCGGCAGGAAACAGTAATACATTGACAACAGGCGGAAATGAGTCAGACAGTGTGAACGGTTCAGATAGTGAAAGCGGCACATCAGGCAGTGTGGTGAGTGGAAAAGTTTATTCGTGCAATATAGTGCCCTGTTATAAGCATCCGGTTACAAACAAAGTCGAGGACGCAGGCGGCGAGAGTTCTTATGCTACGGGACAGGGAATGGTAGAGAGTGTTCTTAAGACTTCGGGAATGTTGGAGCAGACGGATAACGGTCAGTGTTATCTCACAATGCGTGTGGGTCTTATGGATTACACTTCAGACCACAAATTTTATGTGCAGAAAAGAGGGGCGGCATCATGGCAGCAGGTCAGCCCGACAGTGACAAAAAAAGGCTCAGACAGTAACGGAAAAACGGCTGATTATTGTATTCCTCTCTCTGATAAGAACAGCATCGTAAAAGTTTCAATGTATGTCCAGCCAATGGGAAGAAATGTTGTATTTTACGCATATGCTAAAAATTTCAAGTCAGGAAAGGCATCGGGAATGGCTGTTACCCATGTGTCCGCAAACGCATCGTCAGGTACAGGGGCGGATAACACGGGAACTTCTGGCAGTGATTTATCAGGTGATGCGTCAGGCTCAGAAAATGACAATACATCATTGAGCGGTAATACATCATCAGATGCAAACTCTGAACTTTCGGAGTCAGGACTTTCTGATGCACAGGGATTAAGTCTTTCGACAGAGAATAAAGAAAACGGCTCTGATGCGTCAGGTTCACAGGACAACGGAGTGTCGGAAACGGCATCAGATGGAAATGGCACACAGACCGCAGGCGGTAATAACGGAAAGTCAGAGGATATGACAATGGCTAAATGGGTGATAGTGCTCACGATTTCAATAACATTATCGGGACTTGTTCTCATAGCGGCAGGCGCAGGTGTTGTTTATTATTTCAGGCGAAACTGGCGAAGATGGGGAGAGGAGATGGAAGATGATGAAGAATAAATTGCTTAAACTTGGTGTCATATTATGTTTTTCCGTCTCTTTTCTGCTCGGTGGCTGTGTAAACCAGCACCCGAATAAAGAGCAGGCATCTACAAAAGAAACCATTGCAGACGGAAATTCATCGACAGATGGAAAAGATACAACAGCAAATGACAACTCATCGGCAGATGGAAAAGATACAACAGCAAATGACAATTCATCGACAGATGGAGAAAATACAACAGCAAATAATAACTCATCGGCAGATGGAGAAGAAGTAACAGCAAACAAAAATTCATCAGCAGATATTGATATAAATTCAATGCTTGAGATTACGGATAAGTCTGAGAAAGCGGCAGTTGAGTCGGCGAAAGAAAAGGTTAAGAAACTTGGGAGAAATCCACGCATAATCGCAACTTCGCCTGCAACGGCAGAAATTTGTGACAAACTTAATATTGACCTTGCAGGTGTCTGTTCGTCAACAGTTTCGACAATTCCGTCAAGATACAAGAATGTCAAAAAAATCGGTACGGCTATGAGCCCCGATATGGAAATCGTATCTTCGGTTCAGTCTGACTGGATATTGTCTCCGTCATCATTGAAAAGTGACCTTAAACCTAAATATGAAGCCATTGATACGGAGTGGGCATTTTTAAATCTGAAAAGCGTGCAGGGAATGTACCGCTCAATACAGGAATTGGGAATTATTTTTGACAGGGAAAAAGAAGCCGACAGCCTTATAAATGAGTTTGTGACTTTTTATAAGAAATATAAAAGTGAGAATAAGACTAAAAATCATCCAAAGGTTCTTATTCTTATGGGACTTCCGGGAAGTTACATAATAGCAACTCCAAATTCGTATGTGGGAAATCTTGTAGAGCTTGCAGGC
>JBNMLR010000328.1:0-3488 GCA_050874945.1 Butyribacter sp.
CGTTCAGAGGTTTACTCTGGTGTTTACGGCAGAGCATCCATCAACTTCTACGCATTCAATGTGAATGGCAACAGAGGAATTGCCTGTGGTCTCAATAATCTTCAGAAGATTAGAGATGGCGAGCCTCTTGGTGGTAAGGCAAGTGCAGAGTCTGATTTCGCAACAGAGGATGATGACGATTTTCTTTCTTAATTCACAGTAACAATTAACCACCGGGTGGCAGGGGACAACTCCTCTGCTACCCACTTTTTATAAGGAGACAAAAAATGAAAAGACCAGACTTTATTAAAACAATCAGTATCGACCTTGAAACCTATTCAAGTGTCCCCATCAAAAATGGCGTGTATCCATATGCGGAATCACCCGATTCAGAAATCCTGCTGTTCGCCTACTCCGTCAACGGAGAACCTGTTGTTGTAATTGATGTTGCAAGTGGCGAAGAAATCCCGGAATATATTCTTAAAGCACTTACGGACGATACCGTGGAGAAATGGGCATTCAATGCTGCATTTGAAAGAATATTCTTATCCTATTGGCTCAAAAGAAATCATCCAGAATATTTTAAATCCTACAGTATCCCGGAAGATTCCGTTGGCAACTATCTCGACCCATCAGCATGGAAATGCTCTATGATATGGTCTGCTTACATGGGGCTACCGCTCTCCCTTGAAGGTGTAGGTGCTGTCCTTGGTCTTGAGGAGCAAAAACTCAAAGAAGGCAAAGACCTCATCCGTTACTTCTGTGTTCCATGTAAACCCACAAAAGCCAACGGTGGAAGAACAAGAAATATGCCCTCTGACGCACCTGAAAAATGGGAACTCTTCAAGAAATATAATAAAAGGGATGTCGAGGTCGAAATGTCCATTCAACATAAATTATCCCGTTTTCCTGTGCCGGATAGTGTATGGGATGAATACCATATAGACCAGGAAATCAATGACCGTGGCATTATGCTTGATATGGATATTGTAAAAAACGCAATCAGATTTGATGCTTTCAGCAAAGCAAGACTTATAGGAACATTAAAAGATAAGACAGAACTTGAGAACCCTAATTCCGTTGTACAGATGAAGGACTGGCTCTCATCAAAGGGTATCGAAACAGACTCCCTTGATAAGAAAGCCATTGTAGATTTACTAAAAACTGTACCGTCTGATGTTGCAGACGTACTTAAACTCCGTCAGCAGCTTGCCAAGTCATCCGTTAAGAAATATCAGGCAATGGAAGGTTCAGTATGTGCCGATGGTCGTGCAAGAGGTATGTTTCAGTTCTACGGTGCAAACAGGTCGGGAAGATGGGCGGGTCGCATTATCCAATTGCAGAACCTTCCACAGAACCATATGTCTGATTTGGAAGAAGCCCGTGACATCGTAAAGTCTGGAGATTATGAGTTTATGAATATCCTTTACGATGATGTTCCTGATGCTCTCTCCCAGCTTATCAGAACTGCATTTGTACCAAAGCCGGGATACAAGTTCTGTGTTGCTGACTTCTCTGCCATTGAAGCGAGGGTCATTGCATTTTTAGCAAAGGAGAACTGGCGAATGGAAGTCTTCAGAAATAATGGAGATATCTACTGTGCGTCAGCCAGTGCAATGTTCCATGTTCCTGTTGAAAAGCACGGACAGAATGCCCACCTTCGCCAAAAGGGTAAGATTGCAGAATTAGCACTTGGCTATGGTGGGTCCGTTGGAGCCCTTACAAGTATGGGTGCTTTGGATATGGGACTCACTGAAGAAGAGTTACAGCCTCTTGTAAATTCATGGAGAGCAGCCAATCCTAATATTGTCCAGTTATGGTGGGATGTTGACGATGCAGTAAAGATGGCGATTAAGCAGAGAACTGCTACTGAAACACATGGCATCAAATTTATTTATCAAAGCGGTATGTTATTTATTGCATTACCATCCGGCAGAAGGCTTTGTTATATTAAACCTAAGATTGGCGAGAATAAGTTCGGTGGAGAATCCGTAACCTATGAAGGTGTTGGTACAAATAAGAAATGGGAACGCATCGAAAGTTACGGTCCCAAGTTTGTGGAAAATATAGTTCAGGCAATCAGCCGTGACATTCTGTGTTATGCCATGAAAACCCTCTCCCACTGTTTCATTGTCGGTCATGTACATGATGAACTCATCATTGAGACGCCTATGAACACAGACCTTAAGGCTATCTGCAAGCAGATGGGAAGAACTCCTGAATGGATTGACGGATTGCTCTTAAGAGCAGATGGATACGAAACAAATTTTTATAAGAAAGATTAATGACAAGAACCCCGATGGCATCGTGCTACCATCGGGGTTTTGCTTTATTCTACTTATAATCTTTTAATTTGTCACCAAGTTCCTTCATTGCACTATCCTTACGGTCTCTCAGAGTTCTTCTTGAGATACCAAGTTCTTCTGCAACTTCACGCTGTGACTCTCCGTTTGCTACCATCTTGCAGGCACGGAGTTTTTCGTCTGTAAGCTCGTCCAACGCATTTGTAAGAGCATTAATCACGGTCTTGTATGCGATAATTTCTTCTGGATTATTGGTATCATCCTTTGCATCATATCCGTTTTCGACCATCACATCATAAGATGATTCGTACTCTTCCTGTGATGCTTTTGCACGTGCAGCCTTTTTTTCCCAATTATTATATGTACGATTCATCAAATCTGCATATTCCTGTGTATCAGCATTAAATACAGCGTAATAATGTTTCATGCGACCAGGAAGTGCAATATGTGCTACTGGTACATCATTTCTCTTATAAAACTTTATTGTTTCCTCATCACCATCATCGATTGGTACGAAGTAAGGATGTGGATAATTAAGAGTTGAAGGGTTAACAGTTGCTACATTACTTAAATTTACATTCTTTTTCATAGATTGTCCTCTTTCCGCCTTTGCAACCGCAATGGGCGAGGACAATCCGTCTGATGGCACGACAACAAGACGAGACACCATAAAATTTTTGAAATACCCTTTATCGGTAAATCTAAAATTTTATGTATCCTCGCCCAATGTCGGCCGCCATTTGGCTTAAAATATTTTTTTATGAACATCTTTGGATGTTCAGATAGAAACACAAGATTTGTGTTCTCATCTCAAAATCCAAAATTATAATTTTATATAAGGTTTTATCCTTACACTTATTTATTCTCCATTTGCCTTCTTACTTTTTTAGAAAAAATGCATTTCCAAATGGAGAATAATATTAGTTAGGCAAAATTTTGTTTGTATAAATTTGCACACACACCTTTTCTTCTAACCCAATGTTCTAATTACTAATTCTCTGTTTTGTTTTCAAAAAAATATTATTTTTCATAAGTAAGCAGTTTTTCAGATTTTCTATATAAAAATTATTTATATTACTATTTTCGCACCGATTTTTGATTTGCCCATCAAGTCGGACTTTAAGCAAAAAAGCCATAAAAATAAGGGTTCCCACGACTTTGTGTTATCACAAAATCGTAGAAACCCTTGTAAATAGGTTCTCTTAC
>JBNMLR010000329.1:0-3486 GCA_050874945.1 Butyribacter sp.
GAAAATACAGGTGTAGGGGAAAATTCGGCTGTTGCTGATGGCAGAGCCGCCGAAGATGCTATGTCAGATGTTCAGACTTTGGATACAGACTATGACCCATATGATTTTGATTAAAAAACATTGGTTGGAAAACTGGTTGTAGGTTGAGTTGCTTGCACAAGCTTTATCAAATAAAGAGGGTTTTACAAAGTAGGATTTATAGGATAAAAAGGGGGAGTCTGAATGTTTGATTTGATGTATCAGCAGATGCAGATAGCATTTGCGGAGGAGATTAATAAATTTATATATACTTTAAAAAATATACCTTTTATTGGAAAGTACATACCCGGAGAACTTTATGCCAGGGTATCGTTAAAAAGGGCATTAGGCGTGTTTGCCGGAATCTGTTCGATACTTGGTGACATATTGAAAAAACTTTTCTATTTCATATTTATAATAGTTATAGGTGTTATCATACTTGTTGATGAGGATGCAGGTTTTGGTGAAGTAGGGAAGGTAATACTTTGGATATTCTTTTTTATGAATTTTTTGGCAGGCTCGTTTGTAAACAGTAAGCTATGTGCCTGTGATGAAAAAGATTATCTGCTCGTCGGACTTTTAAGGATAGATGCGAGAAAATATTTTCTGTTAAAGGTGTTTAAGTCGCAGATAACACAGATAATATATTATACCGTATTTATGCTTGTGGCACAGCATATATTTGATGGTGACATAAAGACCACATTGCTTTATATGGTAGGCTATGCAGCATTTCGTTTTATAGGAGAGGCTTTCAGGCTTTTCTTAAATGAACGGTTTGGTATGCCGTATATGGACAAGAACAAGCTGTTATATATTTTATATAATGTTTATACCGTTGTGATATTTTTTGCGGCATACGGAACAACTTTCGTGTTACTGTTTTTAAAATATCCGATGGAAATGAAGAATATAGTATTTCCGGACATATGTGTTGTAGCGGCAAATCCTGTATTTCTTGTGGTATCGCTGATACTTGCGGCATTTTCAATAAGATATATCGTAAACTATAAAAATTATCCGTTTGTTGCAAAAAGGCTTGCCGGATTTAGTACAGTGATGCAGCAGAAAGCTCAGGTAGAAGAAGTTTCAAATGTAAATAAAAATATTGAGACAGATGACCTTAAAGAAAAAGAGGTAGGAAAACATATCTTTGAAGAAAAAGAGGGATATGAATATCTCAATGCGATATTTTTTGAGCGGCACAAGAAGATTTTTTCAAGACCGAAAAAATTAAAAACAGTCATTTCATTTATTATAATGGCTGCGAGCATAGTGGCACTTGTCGTGTTTAAGGCAAGTTCAACGGCAAAGGAGTTTAATTCATTTGCGGATGAAATTTGGAAAGCAATGGACAGAGTCATGACTATCTTTGTGTTCCTTATGTACTGTATCACATCGGGAAGAAGCATAACGAGAGCATTATTTTATAATTGCGACCACAGTCTTATGAAATACGGTTACTACAGAAGAAAGGATGCCATCATGAAAAATTTCAGGATAAGACTCAGGTTTATACTGAAAAATGAGCTTCCTATGGTGGTTGTATTAAGTGTCGGTTTTGCGATAGATACGATAATACTCGGAAAGGCAGACCAGTGGGTAAAACTTCTGTCGATAATAGCCTGTATAGTATTGCTGAGTATCTTTTATTCGGTGGTATATCTTTGTATGTATTATATTTTCCAGCCGTACACGGAGGGTGGAAAAGAAACGGGAGTCGGATATTCAGTGTGTAAGGGTGTTATATATGTGGCATCATATTCATGCTTACAGATAGACACGCTCCCACAGTATTTTGCCGCAATAATAATGGTGGTAACTGTTGTAGGGCTTGTCGCAGGTTATGTACTTGCGTATCTTATGGCACCGAAGCGGTTTGTTTTGAAGTAAATTATAAAATAACAGGATGGGAGGAAGAATGGGCAAAAATAAAAAATACTACTTAAATGTAATATTTATGGCGGTTCTTTTGGCGGCGGTGTTTTATGTGCTGTTAAAAGACCAGGACTTAAATGACATATTAAATGCGATGAGGGGTGCTAAGAAATTTGATATGGTTCTCTCAATGCTTGCGGCACTTGTGTATGTTATCATGGAGGGAGTTTCCATGCAGATAATATTGCACTCGCTCGATTTCAGGAAACAGGGACTAAAATGTATCAAATATTCATTTATAGGATTTTTCTTTAATGCGATAACACCGTCGGCATCGGGCGGACAGCCTATGCAGGTATATTATATGCACGAGGAGGGGATAAATGCGGGGGCATCTTCCGTGACGCTTCTTTTCTGGACGATAATATACAAAGTCGTACTCGTTGTATTTGAACTGTATGTATTTTTGTTCCATTTTGATTTTGCCGTAAAATATATCGGCGGATATATGTGGCTGTTCATCATCGGAATGGCAGTAAATGTGATTTCAATAGTTTTATATTCCATCATAGTTTTTTCGGAAACGGGAGCAAAAAAACTTGCTTATATGGGAACATGGCTTTTGCATAAATTACATATAGTAAGGCATAAAGAAAAAGCGGAAAAGAAACTTGACGCTCTGCTTGAGTCATACAAAGAGGGTGCAGAGTATATGCGTACCCATGTCAAAGTTGCAATCATTGTATTTCTTACAACCTGTGTTCAGAGGATTTCTTATTTTGCAGTAACATGGTTTGTCTATACTGCACTTGGCGGCAGCGGGTTTTCAGTATTGGAGATAATCATGCTCCAGAGTTTCGTGTCGGTATGTATAGACATACTTCCGTTTCCGGGAGGTGTCGGAGCAAACGAGGGATTTTTCGTGGCACTTTTTGCACCGGTCATGGGACACAGCATAGCAGTATCAGCAATGCTTCTCAGCAGAGGTTCAAGCTTCTATGTTTTAGTTATAGTAAGTGCGGCAGTATCAATGTTTGCACAATTTCAGAATGTACGGAGGAGTAAATGTCAGATTACAAGATAGTTTATAAAGGCGGAACAGGGGAGATTGTTGAAAAAAAGTCAAGATTTATAGCAAATGTGTTTAAGGTGGAGAGCGAGGATGAAGCTCTTGAACTTATCGAGCAGACAAGAAAAAAATACTGGGATGCAAGACACAACTGTTTTGCCTATGTTATAGGTGAAAACGGTCAGACAAAAAGATGCAGTGATGACAAAGAACCGCAGGGAACGGCTGGAAAGCCTATACTTGAAGTTATCGAGGGGGCAGGCATAATAAATATACTTGTCATCGTGACAAGATATTTCGGCGGAACGCTTCTTGGCACGGGCGGACTTGTAAGGGCATACTCCGGTGCGACAAAAGAGGGGATTGCAAACAGCAGTATTATCACTAAAGAAGCCGGAAAGAAATTTGTGATAGACACTGATTACAACGGTGTAGGCAAATTACAGTATATTGCCGCAAACATGGATATAACGATAACAGACACGCAGTACACGGATAAGGTTATAATGACACTTATAGTA
>JBNMLR010000330.1:0-3484 GCA_050874945.1 Butyribacter sp.
CCACCTGTATATGCAGCCGCATTAAGTGCCTCAATATCGCCTGCATCCGCTTCACTGTCATCACTGAGCATCTGCATGAGTTTTTCTTCAAAGTCGGCACTGTGATAAACATCATCTGCCACTCCTGCAAGTTTACCGCCGTGAAGAAGCACTATCTCGTCGCAGAGGTCTTTGGCAAGCTGAAGTATATGCGTAGAAAGGATAATGATATGATCCTTTTTCATGTTCATAAGCATTTCTTTCATCTCATGTGCAGCAACCACATCAAGTGATGTGAGCGGCTCATCGAGAAGTATAACCTCAGGACTTGCAATGACTGTCGCAAGCATCTGCATCTTGTTTTTCATTCCGTGTGAATAACCCTTTATAAGTTTATCGAGGTCGCTTCTGTCAAAGCACACCATATCGGCATATTCCTCGGGTGTCTTAATGTTTTTTATCTTCTTTTTGTTTATGTCAGTAAAAAATTTAATAAACTCATAACCTGTAAGAAACTCCGGAAGTATCGGCGTTGAATAGACATAACCTATCTTTTCATAATCCATGCTCTCACTGTTTTTTTCGTCCGTCATATAAATCTTTCCGCTGTCAAAATCCATCTCACCGCTTATACAGTTAAAAAGCGTTGTCTTTCCCGCACCGTTTCTTCCGAGCAGACCGTATATCTTTCCTTTTTCAAAGGAGTAGCCTGCCCCTTTTATAACTTTCTTTTCCTCAAAACTCTTAATCAGATTTTCCACTTTTAATTCCATATCTTCTCTATCCTTTCCCTATCCCCTTATCTGTCCGTCTCCGTTTATAAGATACTTCATCGTCGTAAGTTCCCTAAGTCCCATTGGTCCTCTTGCATGAAGTCTCTGTGTTGATATTCCTATCTCAGCTCCAAATCCAAATTCGCCGCCGTCCGTAAATCTCGTTGAACAGTTTACATATACGCAAGCACTGTCTATCTCCCTCTGGAATTTCTCAGCGTTTTTCAGGTCATTTGTGATGATGCACTCAGAATGCCCCGTAGAATATCTCGATATATGCTCTATCGCCTCGTCTATGTCATCCACGATTTTTACAGCCATGATATAATCATCAAACTCCGTTGCATAATCTTCCTCTGTGGCAGGCTTTATTCCGTCACCGAGTATCTTAACGGTTCTCTCGCATCCTCTTACATCGACATTAAACTTTTTAAACTCCTCCATAAGTTTTGGAAGAAATTCCTCTGCGACTGACTTATGCACAAGACAGGTTTCAAGTGCGTTGCACACGCTCGGACGCTGTGTTTTTCCATTGTTCGTGACTGATACCGCCATGTCAATGTCTGCACTCTCATCTATATAAATATGACAGTTGCCGCTTCCCGTCTCAATAACCGGTACCGTGGCATTTTCAACCACCGCCTTTATAAGTCCCTTTCCCCCTCTTGGGATAAGCACATCTATGTAGCCGTTCGCTCTCATCATCTGATTTGAACTCTCTCTCGATGTGTCTTCGACAAGCTGGATTATATCTTTCGGCAGTCCGCATTCCTCCACCGACGCCCTCATTATGTCCATAAGAATTTTGTTTGAGTTTATCGCTTCTTTGCCACCTCTGAGTATAGTTGCATTTCCGCTCTTTATACAAAGCGTTGCCGCATCGACCGTGACATTTGGTCTTGACTCAAAGATGATACCGATAACTCCCATCGGAACTCTCGTCTTTGTGATACGCATACCGTTCGGTCTTGTGTAGCCCTCGATAACCTCGCCGACCGGGTCATTTAATCCCGTCAGATAAATGCACGCATCAGCAATATCATTTATCCTCTCAGGTGTAAGCCTGAGTCTGTCGACCATTGCATCGGTTATACCGTTTTCCTTTGCCATAGCCGTATCTTTTTCATTTTCTTTCAGTATCACATCAGTGTTTTTTCTGAGATTTTCGGCTATCTTTTCAAGAATCTCATTTTTCTTAGCCGTTCCTGCCGTTGCTATACTCTTTTTTGATGCTTTAGCTGCCTTACCAAGCTGTTCGATATAATTCATCCGTCTTTCCCCCTCATAATATAAACGATTTGTTATAATAAAAGTCTTCAATATCTAAAGAAATATATAATGTTTTTTATTTTAAAAACACAATATTTAACTGACAATTTTAATGCAGCTTCTTTATATTTCAGTCGATAACCTTTGAGCACGCAACTGCTATAGAACCCGGTCCTATATGACACGCAATGCTTAGTGACAGCGGATAAAGGTCAACCTCCGTCACTCCGAATTTTTCGATTATCTGCTGTTTCAACTCCTCTGCTGCCTCAGGATTTTTTGTGTGTGCTATCTCCATATGTATGTTTTCCATATGGTCAGTGCCGCCAAATCTCTTATTTATGTCATCCTCTATCGCTGCGAGCATCTTTTTGACGCCCTGTTTTTTTGTCTTGGCTATTGTAAATGCGTCAAGTTTTTCTCCCTGTATCGTAAGAACAGGCTTTAATCTCAATGCAGAACCGAGTGCCGCTGCCGCCGGTGTTATCCTGCCGCCCTTTTTGAGATATTTAAGTGTATCGAGCATTATATATATGCTCGACTCAAACTTGACCTCCTCAAGTTTTTCTTTTATCTGAGCCGCCGTAAGTCCCCTTTTTGCAAGTTCAAGTGCATCTAACACTGACTGACGCTGTGTAACTGATATTCTCTGGTTGTCAACAACCTGGACTTTTCCGTCATAATCATCCGCCAGCATCAAAGCAGTATGACATGAACTTGAAAGACCGCTCGACATAGGTATATAGACTACCTCGTCAGCGTCCTCAAGAGCTTCGTCCCATATTTTCATAACACTCTCAGGTGACGGCTGGGATGTTGATATGTCAACATCGTTTTCAAGTTTTTCAAAAAATTCTTCCTGTGAAAGACTTATCTCCTCAAAATATGTCTTTCCGTCAATAAGAAAAGGCATTGGGAGAACTTTAATCCCAAGCTCTTTTGCATCTTCAAAATTTATACCACTGTTACTATCCGTAATAACCGCAATCTTACTCATTTTAATCTCCATTCCTGTGCTGTTTTTGTGCATACCGCTTTACATCCGGTCGGTTTACACTGAAACTCATTAGATTATACCCTAAAAGTCGGTTTTTTACAAGAAAATAGCCGAATATTGTGCTTGTAGCAGTGGCAGTCATGTAGTATCATATGATGCAAGATAGTATTAAATAAAAATTTTTATAAATAATGGAGTAATATCATATGCATAGATTTTTAAGAGCTGTCGGTTTCAGCAACATCACAACAAAACAGGATATGGATAAACTTCTTGGCATCACTATGGATAAACCGTCCGTCAGCAAACAGATTTTATCTAAGGAAGGCAGAAAGATTACGGAACTGAACCGTGAATTTGCACATAATACAGGACTTACCGTGCGTGGTGAATATGACAAGCTCGGCTTTTTTCATGTTGACCATTATTTTCCATATTGCAGCAGCTCACTTATCACTATGAGAAC
>JBNMLR010000331.1:0-3461 GCA_050874945.1 Butyribacter sp.
AAGAAATAATAAAAACAAAATTATCTTTAACATAAATAAATGATGTATTAAAAAACGAAAGCATTTTAATATAAACATGGCATTGCAAAACAAGAGCATTTTAATATAAACATTTCACCGAAAAGTCGATTTGAAAATTCAAATCGGCTTTTTACTTTGCATTTTTTAGAACGCCATCTCGAATATATGTTCATGTTGGTAGATTTTTTGTGAACATTTCACAAAAAAAAATATTTTTTTTGTATGATTTTAAGCTGGAAAACTCCGACAATATATAATAGAATATGAGCATCTTATTTTTATTAGATGATGTGTGGAAAGGCTGATTATGTACCACACACATTCAAAATTATCATTTATATTATTTTTTCGTAACCTTAAAAGTTCGGAAAAACATCATATAAGAACGGCAACAAGTTTATCAGCCGTCATTATCACAATATTAATCACATTTTTTATAATAATATCACCTATACGATCAATCTGTCATACAAAAGCAGACAGTACAGATATATCAACGGTGTTTAATTCTGATGCAGTAAAACAAAAACTGACACTGTCTGAAAACCACGATATGATTACAAATGCCGCACAGCTAAAACAAAATATATTATATAAAGATACCATAAAAAACAATGCTGTAAATTACTATTATATCAACAATCCTGCTGCCACAAAACTTCTTTGCATAAAATGTATATCAGGTAAACTGACAGCCAGTGAAATACAGTTTTTTGATGACACAAACAACGAAATAAAAGCCACTGTTATAAAGCGAAAAAACTATTTCTATACAGATATAAAAAAATTAACAGCAAAATCCCCCTCTGCCACCCGTATTTATATAACGGCAGGCAGCAGAAAAGCAAGCAATATAGAAATTATTTATACAAAAAATAATACGGCAAAAAAAGGTAATAATAACAGTACAAATTCAAATAATAGTACCAAAAATGATAGTATTAAAAATAATAGTATTATTTCTAATACGAATAAAAAAGACACGGCAAAACGCAACACACAAAAAAACATAACCAAAAGTAACACTAAAAAAAAGACATATAAAAAGGATACTACTAAACGCACTACTAAAAAAGTCAGTAATAAAAATACAAATAAAAAACACACTACTAACAACACAACTAAAAAAACTGCTAATGATAAAGACACCACAAACAACACAACTAAAAAAATTACTAATGATAAAGACACCGCAAACAACACAACTAAAAAAACTTCAAATAAAAAAGACACTACTAAACGCACAGCGAAAAAAGCCTCAACAAGATATAAAAAACATAACAATACAGGTTCAAAAAAATCACCTGTAAAAAACAGAAAAACTGTAACTGCAATACGAAAAAAAACGGTTCAAAAAAGAAAGACTAAAAACAATAAATTACAAAGAAAAACAAACAGCAACACAGCAACCAAAAACAGCAATAAAAATAAAATTACACATCATAAAACAACTGATAAAAATAAGACTAAAAACAATATTACACATCATAAAATAACTGATAAAAATAAGATTAAAAAACAAAATACAAATAATAAATATGTAAGATTTAATGCTAAATTTAAAACACTTAACAGCGGTAAAAATACACTTCTTACATATAAAACAAATATAAAACTAACAAACAAAACCAAGATAACATGGATAAGCAGTAATACAAATATTGTCTCAATAAACGGTCATAAAATAACCGCACACCGCAAGGGACTAGCCATTATAACACTTACAATAAAAGACGGTTCCATATACCAAAAAGCAATATGCACAATTCGTGTTACATAAATAAATCTTTTTAGGCATTTGCGAAACTAATTATATGTTGTGTTAATTGCACAATTTAATCAAGGTTTATGATAGTTTCGTAAACACCTGAATAAATCTTTTATAAAAAAGGAGGTAACTATGTTTTTTTACAATGCAGCTAAAAAGATATTAAAAAAATATCCGATAACCGACTTAATATACATAACTCATGACTGCTGTGTTTACAAATCCAAACAGGCTGACAACGGCAACTATAATATTATCAAGATAACGCCCTATCTTTATAAACAGCACTGCATTTTAAAGGCAGTTTCACATATAAATGATGCACACCTGCTTACTCCGTTTTCGGTAGATAAATATCAGGATTTTACTGTTTCCGTGTATCCTTTTAAAACAACTGTTATAGATAAAATAATTGCCGACAACCTTTGTTTTAACGAAATCCTTGCTCTTGCTCTGGATTTGTGTGACGGCATTAATATTCTCCATTCAAACAATATCCTACATCTGGATATATCACCAACTAATATATATATCAATGATGATGGCACTTTTTGTATAGGAGATTTCTCATCGTCCCAGAAAAAAGGTAATAATAAAATACGACAAAACATTTATTTTACGGAAGGGTACTCTCCTCCCGAATTTAAGATATATTCCAAAAATTCGGTGCAAATAAATGAACAGTCTGATGAATATTCACTTGCAAAAACAATCTTAAGTCTTTGCCACGGACATAACAATTCAGATAAAGACTGTTCAGTTCAAAAAACAACAGATATTCCTAAACAATTTTTTGACATTTTAAATAAAGCGTCCTCGGAAATTCAGGAATACCGTTATCCATCTATCAGTGATTTTAAGTCAGAACTGCTTGCTTTTAAAGCAGAATACGATATTTCCGAAATAAACTATTACATTAGTTTTAATTCAGAAAACAATCCTTTTAGTAATACAAAAACAAAACCGATGACAAAACCGCATATTGAAGAACCTGCTCCCATAGCAAAAAAAATAATAAACTCCCCAGCCGTTATGACCGCTGTTATTTTACTAGCCGTTATATTGCCAATACTAACACTGTATAAAATTTTTTATGCTCCTAATGATGCAGATAAAATTGCAGCCCATAACATACAAAACATATCTGCTTCTTATGAGACAAAAGTGCCTGTTGCAATAACAGAAGAAAACAACGCTGAAATCAAGAACAATACAAAAAACAATGACACTAAGGAAACCGACTGTAATAACAATATTAAAAACAATGACACTACAGAAATCGACAGCAATAACAATACCAAAAACACTAATACTACAGAACCCGACAACAATAACTCCATCGGCAAAGAAATTGATATTAAGAACAAAAAAATCACTTCATTATCTGAAGATAACATTAAGAATATGCTTAATATCAACTTTGATATAAACTCAGTCACTATTATTTCAGCAAACAATAATATTATCTCTGACATAAGCAGATTATCCGAATTTGTATCACTCAGAGAACTATACCTATCCGACAATCGGATAAAAAATATCAGCTCCCTTAAACAGCTTTCCCAGCTTAAGACACTTGTTATATCTTCAAATTTAGTTGATGACATAACCGCCTTAAAGAAACTTAAAAATCTTGAAAACCTTGATATATCAGATAACAAAAAGCTGAAAA
>JBNMLR010000332.1:0-3449 GCA_050874945.1 Butyribacter sp.
ATTATAATACATGATATAGGCTATTTGCGATTTTCATCTTTTATGCAAATCTGATTAAGTATTCTCTCAATGACAACCATACAGTCTTTAACAAATTTTTTCCTGTTTTCTCTATCTGCCAATGCTGCCGCAGCTTCATTCATTGCTTTAAAATTTGGCACTTCGTTTCCTGCAAGTTTTGTATTGTCATATGCCGTTGGAAGATACCAGTATTGAACCCACCAGTCCTTATGCTTATTTTCTGTGAAATTAATATATTTATGTAATGTTTGTATTATTTCTTGTGATAATTTATTCTGCTCACTTATGCAAAGTTCCTGTCCGTTAATCGTATCAAACAAACATATCCCTGCAAATAAATTATTATCAATTTCTATTCTGAACCATAATTCAATTCCATTTGGTAATGAAATATCAGAAAAAACATAATTTATCCCCGGATATGTAGAGTCATTTTGAGCATAATACTGTTCCACTGCCTGAGTTTTATAATCAAACCAATCAAATCTCGATTCATTCTTTAAACTGTATTTTTCCTTAATTGAAAAAAAGCTGTTTTCAAATTCCTCAAACAAGTTATACATCAGCTTAGCCTTAGCTTTGTCAGCCGCCTGTTCTATAGCCAGCATACTTCTAAAATTCTGCTTGTTTTCACATAATTTATTTGCAATCTCCACTTTCAATTCCTCATCCAAAAACACTGTAAATTCCTTTATCGCATCTTTATACTGCTGTGCCGTTTCACGAATAACAACTTCTTCCTCACGCTCAATAATCATATCCATAAAGTCTATAATATCTTTTGCAAAAGAAATACATTGTATATTTTCATGTGAAATAATACTCCTGCCATCTGCCGAAGAAAGGCTGCATCTGTCCGGCATACCGCCCCACTTTGTCAGATATACCACCCTTGCCGCACTATCCCTTTGAGCCGCATACATATAATAATCGTAGCACTGTGCTTTCTGGTCTGCGGCATGAATTTTTACTTCTATCGGAATAAACACATCGTCTGACTCAATAACAATATCAATTCTTCTGTCCGCAGCGATCGGATATTCCTTAAAAACATATACAGACTCACATATTTTTTCATAATCATCCCTGTGAAGTATTTTCTCAAGAAAAATCTTTAGATATTTATTGCCTTTCCCATGCTCTCCTCTCGGATTTAAAAAATCTGCCAAAACACGACACATCAAAACTTCACGGTTAGTAATTTCTAAGACTTTGAAAATATTATAATTTTTATTATCCTTTCTCTTTTTATCATATTCAGAAAGTATTGCATAAATATCATTGAGAGTTGTCTGCGTCAAATAAATCACCTCATCTTAAACTATCAAGCTATATTCACAATCCGCTTAACTGTTCCCGTACACTCTACTTTATTTGTGTACGGGAACAGTAAAAATCCTCTAGCCATCCTCTAGCCTAACTGTTTTTTCATCCAGATATGAGGGCAGCCCTCATCATATCCGATTTCTCCAAACTCAGTATATCCTGACTTTTCATAAAACTCTTTTGCCCTGCACTGAGAATGAAGCATAAGAACATTTCCTCCCTTAGCCGATACACATTTTTCCGCTTCAGCAAGCATCATACTTCCTATATTTTTCCCACGGTAATCTTTCATAACAGCTAATCTGCCTAAAATATATTCGCCTGATTTTTCACCGGCAAAAATCCTACAGGTTGCCGCAGGCTTTTTTTCATCATACAAAACAATATGTGTTGCAATATTATCTGTTTCATCTAACTCATTCACAAATCCCTGCTCATCAATAAAAACTGTCTGCCTTACAAATTTAGCTGACTCAGGGAGATAATCATACACTTTAAAATCCATTTTTTCTCCTAATCACTCTACAGTTCATCACTATCCAGCAGCACGGTAAAAGGACCGTCATTTAAAAGTTCAACTTTCATATCTGCCCCAAACTCTCCCTGCTCTACTATCTCAATCTCCTCTTTGCATTTTGATATTATATATTCATACAATTCTTTTGCCATGTCAGGTGCTCCCGCTTTGACAAATGATGGTCTGTTTCCTCTCTTACAGTCAGCATACAATGTAAACTGCGATATAAGCAGCAGACTGCCACCCACATCTTTTAAACCGAGATTTGTTTTACCGTTCTCATCTTCAAAGATACGCAAATTTATCATTTTATGTATCATCTTATCTGCAATTTCTTTCGTGTCACCCTCGCCAACACCTATAAGCACCATAAAACCTTTTCCTATCTGTCCTCTTATCTCATTATCAATCGTCACTTTTGAATTTGTTACTCTCTGAATTACAAAACGCATTTCTTTTACTTCCTCCTGTTAATCGTTAATCACTCATCCTCAGCCCATGCAAGAGCACACCGTACCGCCCTTTTCCATCCTGATAATTTTTGTTTTCGTGTTTCCTCAGGCATACCACTCTCAAACTTTCTTGAAAGTGCCCAATTCTGACGAATATCATCGAGATTTTTCCAATAACCTACTGCAAGTCCTGCAAGATAAGCCGCCCCAAGTGCCGTGGTCTCCACACAATCAGGTCTAAGTACATTTACATCCAGCATATCCGCCTGAAACTGCATTAAGAAGTTATTGTTTGCTGCACCACCGTCAACCTTAAGACTTACAATGTCAACACCCGACTCCTTTTCCATTATCTTTAAAAGATCATATGTCTGGTATGCCATTGCCTCAAGTACCGCACGCACAAAATGTTCTTTTTTGCACCCTCTCGTCAGTCCCACGACCGTTCCTCTCGCATATGGATTCCAATACGGAGCACCTATGCCTGTAAACGCAGGCACAATATAAACTCCATTAGTGTCGCTGACAGAATTTCCATATTCCTCCGTCTGTGAGGCATCTCTGACTAATTCCATCTCATCACGCAACCATTGTACCCCTGCACCTGCAACAAAAATGCTGCCCTCCAGTGCATATTGAATTTTATCCTCAAAACTTGCCGCTATCGTAGTGAGCAGACCGTTTTTTGAATTTACAGCCTGACTTCCCGTATTCATCAAAAGAAAACAGCCTGTTCCATATGTATTTTTTACTTCACCCTCAGAAAAACAGCATTGACCGAACAATGCAGCCTGCTGGTCCCCTGCTGCCCCCGATATAGGTATTCCACCGCCAAGCAGTCCTGCATCCGTATATCCGTAGACCTGACTTGACGGACACACCTTTGGGAGCATTGACTTCGGTATATTAAAATATTTAAGAATTTTTTCATCCCAGCATAAATTATGAATGTCGAACATCATTGTTCTTGAAGCATTTGTATAATCAGTCACATGAACTGCACCTTTAGTCAGATTCCATATAAGCCATGTGTCTATCGTTCCAAATATCAGCTCGCCTGCTTCTGCTTTTTCTCTCGCACCATCTACATTATCCAATATCCACGCAATCTTTGATGCTGAAAAATATGCGTC
>JBNMLR010000333.1:0-3437 GCA_050874945.1 Butyribacter sp.
ATTCGGAGTCATTTATCATTGCTTTGGCAAACACACTTATATGTATTCTCGTTGGTTATCCGGCGGCTTATAAAATAGCTTTTGCGTCGGAGAAAAAAAGAAAATTATGGACAACACTTCTGATGGTTCCGTTTTACACAAATCTTATTATAAGACTTAACGGCTGGAAAGTCGTTCTTGACAAAAAGGGATGGCTAAACACTTTTTTGATAAATACCGGAATTATAGACCAGCCTGTGCAGATAATGTACACGAGAGGTGCCGTCATTCTCGGAATGGTTTATTCACTTCTTCCTTTTATGATACTTCCGCTCATATCGTCAATACGAAATCTTGACAGGTCGCTTCTTGAAGCATCAAATGATCTTGGTATGAACAAGGTGAGAACATTTATGAAAGTAACGCTCCCACTCACGATGCCGGGTATATTTTCAGGTTCGATAATGGTATTTATTCCGACTATGGCATATTTCTTTATCTCAGATGTCATGGGCGGTGCAAAACACAAGATGATAGGTAATGTCATCCAGACACAGTTTAGCGGAGCAGGATACAACTGGCCGATAGGAGCAGCATTTTCGGTAGTTCTTCTGGTACTCACACTTATAATGGTAGGAATTTACAAAAAGAGCGGTGGAAAGATGGATGCACTGTCACTGTAATGAAAGGGGGATGACATACTATGAAGAAAAAAACAACGAAAGCAGTATCAGCGGTTTACATGGTACTTGTCTATACATTTTTGTTTGTTCCCATAATTGCGGTAATGGTGGGTTCGGTAAATGTAAACAGCCACAATTATTCATTTGACGGATTTACAATGGAATGGTATCAGACGCTTCTTGAAAATGACAGTCTTTTGGAGGGGCTTAAAAATACCATACTGCTTGCAATATCAAGCACGATATTATCAATAATAATCGGAACATTATCAGCATTTGGAATGTACCGTTTTAAATTTAAGGGAAAAGGGATTCTCGATATGATGTTTTATATACCGATAGTTATCCCTGAGATAGTTTTAGGTATCTCTCTTATGGTAATTTTTTCAATGCTTAATATATCGTCCGGGATGCTCACGCTTGTGATAGCACATACGACTTTCTGCATACCGTATGTTGTATTTAATGTCAGGGCATCAATAGCAGGCTTTGACCCGTCGCTTGAGGAGGCGAGCATGGACTTAGGCAGAAATAAGATAGGAACATTTCTTCATATCACACTTCCTCTTATAATGCCGGGTATCTCATCAGGTGCATTTATGGCATTTACATTGTCAATAGATGATGTTATCATAAGCTATTTTACAAGCGGACCGGGTTCACAGACACTTCCGATAGTAGTTTACAACATGACAAGAAGACGCATCACACCTGATGTATATGCATTGTCATCAATAATAATTGTTATTGTTCTTTTAGTTTCAATTTTATCACAGATAAATTTTAAGAAAATTTTTTCAAAAGTTTCAGCAGCAAAAAACCAGTAGAAATCTGAAGCAGTAAAAAATATGTTCGCAATGGTTATCATATTTTTGTAAAAAGCTGTGCCAGTCAAAAACATTGCAGAAAAGAGGTAAATATGAACGAATTTTCATTTTATATGCCGACAAAAATAGTTTACGCAAAAGGGGCACTTGACAGCGTTGCAGATTATGCAAAAGATTACGGAAAAAAGGGACTTTTAATAACAGACAAGATGATGCTTGAGACGGATATTGTAAAGAGGGTAGTTGAAAGCCTTGATAAGGCAAATGTGGATTATATGCTCTGGTCGGACATTGTTCCAAATCCGAGAGATGTTGATATTGAAAGAGGTGCGGCATTTGCGGTTGACAATGATATTGAATATCTTATAGCGGTTGGCGGAGGTTCAGCCATTGATACGGCAAAGGCAATCGGAGCGATAATGACAAACGGTGGCAGATGTGAGGATTTATATGGAGACAAACTTACAAAACCTATCGCTCCGCTTATAGCAGTTCCTACAACTTGCGGAACGGGAAGTGAGGTCACACATGAATCTATTGTAAACAACACGACAACTCTTGTTAAGGATTGTATCTGGGGACCAAACAACAGTGTAAGCGTTGCAATCCTTGATCCGGGCGTGCTTGAAAAACTTCCGCCACACATAATGGCTTCGACTGGAATGGATGCACTTACCCACGCAGTAGAAGCGTATGTGTGCAGGGCTTCAAATCCGTTTACCGATGCACTTGCGATGCTTGCCATAAAGATGATAGGTGAAAATCTTATTGACGGTGTTGAAAACAAAATGGAAAAATCTCTTGAAAATATGCTTGTCGCAAGCTGTATGGCAGGTGCGGCATTTGGAAATTCAGATGTTGCAAGTGTTCATTCGATAGCAGAAGCACTTGGTGGATATTATGATATTCCGCACGGTGTTGCAAATGCTATGATGCTTCCGGAAGTGTCAAGGCTTTCAGTACCGGGAGCACCTGAAAGATATGCGGCTGTTGCAAAGGCTCTCGGAGTTGATGTTGAGGGAAAGAGTGTTGAGGAGGCTGCATATGCAGGTGTTGAGTATATGCAGGAGATGGCTGACAGACTTAATATACCAAGTTTCGGAAGTCTTGAAATCGTTAAGCCTGAGGATTTTGACAGGCTTGCGACAACGGCGGCAGAAGCACCTGAGACACAGGACAATCCGGTGATAATGGATAAAGATGATTTTAAGGCTTTGTTTGAAAGGCTTTATGCAGCGGGATAAGTAGTATATTATCGCAAGGGCAATACAAATTTTTGGCATTTTTAAAGAAAGGCAGGTACGGCTTATGAAAAAGAAAATATTATCGGTAATGTTAGCGGCATCACTTTGTATATCAATGCTTTCTTTTACGGGATGCGGCAGGAAAAGTTCAAAGGAGCTGGCAGCAGGCGGAAAGTATAAGGGACAGGAGCTTAACTGCTTTTTGTGGCCTGAATATATACCTGATTCGGTCATAAGTGATTTTGAGGAAAAATACGGCTGCAAGGTTAATACAAGTACATATTCAAGCAATGAGGAGATGCTTTCAAAATTCCGGAACAGTGCGGCAGGTACTTATGATATTGTAGATCCGAGTGATTATATGGTCGAGTACATGATAGAGCAGAAACTTCTTGCAAAACTTGATAAGGACAAACTTACAAATTATAAAAATCTAAATGAGCAGTATCTCGGACAGTTTTATGACAAAAACAATGAGTACAGCGTTCCGTTTGCACCGGGCGAGATTGCGAGAGGTTATGTTAAGGATGAGGTGAAAGAAGATGTAAAAGGATTTGATATTTTGTTCAAACCTGAGTATAAGTCATCAATAATCGTACTTGACGACCCTAAGATTGTAATCGGCATGGTAAACCAGAGTCTTGGCTACAGTCTCAATGAGACAGATAAAAAGAAACTTGAAAAGACGGATGAAAGACTTCAGA
>JBNMLR010000334.1:0-3436 GCA_050874945.1 Butyribacter sp.
ATGTAATCTATGCCCGGCTGTACATTATATATGAATACATTAAAGCATATTCCCTCTCCGTTATCCTCCACAGAATAAGCTTCCATAAGTACGCCCCTGCACATAAGCTCGTCCCCCTTAAATATAGGAGTAACTCTGTACATTACATGATTAGAGGTTCTCTCAAGATATCTTGCAACCTTTACGACATATATGTTCATATTATTCTTAAGATACGGACTTGCCGTTATATAATTTTTCTTATCTGTATCAGAACCTCCAAAACACCATGCTATATTCTGCGTTCTGGTCTGACAGTATCCGTCTCCCTTGATACAGTCGTACTGTACATTATTCCAGCCTGCAGGACTGATACTCTCTGACTCACCCTTCTTATCATCTTCTGCCGGCATAGAATCATAATCAATACATGCCATTGCAGATGTCGCTCTTCTGATACTGTCAAGAGGTCCATATTTTATATATGAATCATTAACTATCTCCGAACTTGTAAAATACGGCTTATTGTTATTAACCTCAACATACGGATTATTCCCATTATACGATGGGATATCCTCATAGGAAAACTGTATACTGTTTGAATTAACATTATTAGCAGACACATTTGCAAAAAGCTTATAACCACCAAATACAATCAGTACAAGTAATATTATTCCTATTATTTTCTTTTTCATTTCTTATCACCCTTCTTCATTCCGGTAGTGTCAACTCTGACACTCTTTTTCTTTTTATAAACCTTTATATTTCAAGGATTTTCACTTTTTTTACATAAAAAAAGTGACTACCCCCTAAATAACCAGTATAATTGAATCTGCTAAAACACAATCATCCGTATTTAGAAAGGCAATCACCTATGGACATTATATTATATCTGATTCAATTAATTCAACACCTTTATAAACAAAACTGCTGGTTAGTTTTATTCATCTGTAAATATATCCCTCTTAAACAGTGGGCTTATGATGACTCGCACTCACCTAAATATCAAAAGTTCAAAATAGACACACTTCCTAAAATCATCTGCCATAAACAGGACTGGCAGTGGACTGACTTACTTTCTTACTACAAAGCCAGATACAACAAAGATATCAAACCCGTGTTCCGCCATGGCGAATGCACCATCCCTGAGGACTTGCGCTGTCTTTCTTGTAATGCTCCTGTTCAGTATCTCATGTGGAATGATGGCAAGAAAAAATCCCAGGTTCTTTGTAAAATCTGCCAGTCCCGCTTTAATCCCGGCACCGATTCAAGATTTTCCAAGAACTATTCTCTCAAATGCCCTCATTGCAGCAATACCCTTGTTCATCAAAAAGACCGTAAGCACTTTATTGTCCATAAATGCAAAAACCCTAAGTGTCCTTACTATCTCAACAGACTTAAACGCATCGGTAAAAATCTTTCTGCTGATGAAAAGTCAAAACATAAACTTCATTACATCTACCGTGAATTCACGATAGATTTTTTCCGCATGGACTTAAACAGCCTCCCAAAGAATGCATCTTCCCTTAAATTTAGTAAATTCGATAAAAATGTAATGGGCTTATGTCTTACTTACAAAGTTAATCTTGGATTATCTCTTCGTAAAACTGCTGAAGCTCTCAAGATGATTCATGGTATCCAGATATCTCACCAGCAGGTTGCTAACTACTGCAAGACTGCCGCTATCTGTATCAAGCCTTTCACTGATAACTATGATTATGGTGTAGGCAAAGCTTTTACTGCTGATGAAACCTACATCAAAATCCGCGGTGTTAAAGGTTATATCTGGTTCATCATGGATGTTGCCAAAAGAGCTATCATTGGATATCAGATATCTGACAATCGTGGCGTTGGACCATGCATACTCTCTATGCGAATGGCATTCAAACACCTTAAAGAAATCCCTAAAGGCTTTAAATTTATTGCCGACGGTTACAGTGCTTATCCTCTTGCTGCACAACAATTTTACAGAGAATCGGAAAGGCGTATGAAGTTTGATATTACTCAGGTAATTGGACTTACCAACGACGATGCTGTATCTACAAAGTATCGTCCATTAAAACAGATGATTGAAAGACTTAATCGTACTTATAAACAATCATACAGACCAACTAATGGCTTTGATAACATCGACGGTGCCAACTATGACCTTGCTTTGTGGGTTACTTACTACAACTTCCTGCGTCCACACAAAGAGTTTAAGTATAAACCACCTATCCAAGACCCTGGTTTGGCTATGGCAGGTAATATGCCAGGCAAATGGCAATACCTGATAGCAATGGGACAACAGACAATACTTAATATCCAGCGTGAAACCATTGCCTGACTGGAGCGGAATCGTTGTCAAGAAAACCGTGGAATACCGCAGTTCCTTGGAACGAGGATATGCCGCGAAAGTTTCTTGACATAAGATTCACGGATTATCCTATTCCAGCAGAAAAGGGGCAACTGCACCCTTTTCCTGCTCCCGGCGAGGGATTTGGGTCAAGGGACCAGTCCCTTGCAGGTTTTTAGGGCAGCGCCCTAAACCCTCGGAGAGCTTTTCGTCATCAATATTTACATTTCAAGGTTCATTTTGAGCCTTATTTTTTTGACTCATTTTTTCATAGTGTACTTTACACTATCTTCATTCCTGGTATCTGAGCCAGAATAACCGCCGCAAACACAAGCACACATCCGGTTATCTCTCTTGGCTTTAACACCTCTCCAAGTATAATCCATCCTGCAAGTACCGCAAACACTGATTCAAGACTCATAACAATAGATGCAACTGATGGCTGTGCGTACTTCTGACCAACCATCTGAAGCGTATATGCTATTCCGCTTGAGAAAACACCCGCATAAAGAATAGGAACCAGTGCCGCCTTTATTCCTGCAAATGTAACATTTTCCGTAAACATCATAACAAATGCTGAAATAATTGCAATAACTATAAACTGTATACACGACATTTCCAAGCTGTCTGCACTTGAAAATTTATCAATAACAAGAATGTGTATTGTAAAGCATATTGCTCCTAAGAATACAAGAACATCACCAAGATATATTCCTGATATTCCACCAGACATACATAAAAGATACATTCCTGCAACACAGCCTGCAACAGAAACTCCGATTATCCAGTGCATTTTCTTTCCCATGAACACAGAAACAACTGCAACCATAACAACATAAGTTGCTGTTATAAAGCCCGACCTTCCTGACGCCGCAACGCCCTCCGGATACACACTTATTCCATATTGCTGGAATGTCATTGCCGCAAAAAGCACGATTCCGCAGATTATTCCTGCACCTACAGGCCATGTCTGTGGAAGACTGTTATTTTCTGTGTTAATGACTCTGCCGGAATCGTTCCTTTTATCCAAAACATTTTTAATAATAATTACAACCGCAAGAAATAAAGCTCCAACAAAAGACCTTGCCGCATTAAATGTAAATGTTCCTACAGCCCCTGCAC
>JBNMLR010000335.1:0-3425 GCA_050874945.1 Butyribacter sp.
AACCTTAGGACCGTCCTCAGTGAGCATAAGTCCTACAAATAAAATACCCGTAAAATCCCTGCCCTCTGCTTTCATGGCATCCATTGTCGGCTGGTAGATATGTTTTTCGCAGAATTCTTTTACCTCGTCAGTGTAGAAAGGACTTGGCGAGAATGTTCCCATTCCACCTGTGTTTAATCCCTCATCACCGTCTTTTGCACGCTTGTGATCCTGTGCACTTGTCATAGGTTTGATATGAGTACCGTCACAGAAACAGAGAACAGATGCTTCACGACCTGTCATAAAGTCTTCTATTACGATAGTGTCACCTGCTTCGCCAAACTGTTTGTCGAGCATGAGCGTTGTGACTCCGGCTTCGGCTTCTTCAAGTGTCTGACATATAAGCACACCTTTTCCGAGTGCAAGACCGTCAGCCTTTAAAACAATAGGGAAACTTGCATTTTCAAGATATAAAAGAGCTTCCTCAGGTGAGTTAAATGTCTCATAATGACAAGTCGGAATATTGTACTTTTTCATAAGATCCTTTGAAAAACTCTTAGAGCCCTCTATGATGGCAGCGTTCTTGCGAGGACCGAATACACGGAGTCCTCTTTCTTCAAATACATCAACGATACCGCCTACGAGCGGGTCATCCATACCTATGATAGTAAGGTCTATCTCATTTTTCTCTGCAAAATCCGCAAGTTTGTCAAATTCCATTGCAGCAATGTCAACACACTCTGCTATCTGTGAAATACCACCGTTTCCCGGTGCACAATAAATCCTGTCTACTTTTTTACTCTGTGATACACTCCATGCTATGGCGTGTTCGCGTCCACCGCTTCCTACTATAAGAACTTTCATCATCATCCTCCAATTCTACACACTTTTTGTATATAACAGTCCTCCATGAAAACACCAAAAATGTTTATTCTTCAATATGTGCAATGCCGTCAATAACCTTAACTTTTCCGGCACCTATCAGGTCAATGGCTTCGGGCAGGATATTCCATTCTGCTTCTTCCATAACACGTTTTTGTAAAATCTCAGGTGTATCATTTTCATGTACCTTAACGGCTTTTTGCAATATGATAGGACCGTGGTCAGCCTCCTCGTCAACAAAATGCACCGTTGCACCTGTCACTTTATTGCCTGTCGCAAGTACACTCTCATGTACCTTAAGCCCGTAATAACCCATACCGCAATGTGACGGAATAAGTGACGGGTGTATATTTATTATCCTGTTTCTGTATTCATGTATCATCTTTACAGGAACTATCACAAGATAACCGGCAAGGACAACTAAGTCAATATCATGTTTTTTTAAGGTGTCAACCATGGCATCTGCAAATTTTTCTCTGTTTTCATAATCTTTAGGACTTATGCAGACGGCATCTATACCTGCCTTTTTGGCACGCTCTAAAGCGTAAGCATCAGGTTTGTTGCTGATGACTATTGATATTTCGGTATTTTTGATAGTACCGTCATTTATTTTGTCAATGATAGCCTGAAGATTTGTTCCTCCACCTGAAACACATACGGCAATCTTTTGTTTATGTCCGTTCATGTATGAAACCTCCTCATAAAGCATTAAGCGGATACGATATATCCGCTTTTTGCCTTTTGTCTGATAATGTGAGTCAAACGGATATTTGCAATCCGCTCTGCTACCTGCTTTATAGTGTTAAACTAATGTAACACCTTTTTCACCCTTAATGATCTCACCGACGATAAATGCTTTCTGACCTGACTTATTTACAAGTTCAACAGTCTTATCTGCGTCTGCCGCATCGACTGCAAGCATCATACCGATACCCATATTGTATGTATTATACATCATTTCTTTTGCAATATCTCCGTCTTTTGCAAGCATATCAAAAATAGGCGGAATCTCGTAGCTGTCAGCCTTTATCTGTGCACGAACACCATCGTGGAGCATACGAGGAATATTCTCGTAAAATCCGCCGCCTGTGATATGGCTGCATCCTTTTATTGTAACGCCGCCCTCTTTTACAGAACGAAGTGCTTTTACATAAATGATAGTCGGTGTAAGTAAAGTTTCACCGAGAGTCTTTCCGCCGAGTGCTTCATAACTTGTAGCAAGATTTTCTTTCTTCATAGGGAATACTTTTCTTACAAGTGAATATCCGTTGCTGTGAATACCTGAAGATGCAATACCCACAAGTACATCTCCCTCTTTGATGGACTTGCCAGTTATCATATTTTTACGGTCAACTACACCTACGGCAAAACCTGCAAGGTCATATTCGTCTACCGGATAAAAACCAGGCATCCCTGCTGTCTCACCGCCGATGAGTGCGGCATTTGACTGTCTGCATCCCTCAGCGACACCGCTTACGATAGACGCAATCTTTTCAGGTTCGTTTTTTCCACATGCTATATAGTCTAAGAAAAATAATGGTTCACCACCTGCACATGCAATGTCATTCACACACATCGCAACACAGTCGATACCAACTGAATCATGCTTATCCATCTCAAAAGCTACTTTTAACTTTGTACCAACGCCATCTGTTCCTGATACAAGTGTAGGCTGTTCCATGTTTTTGAAAGCCTCCATAGAAAATGCACCTGAAAAACCACCTATGTCTGTAAGCACTTCATCCCTCATTGTGCTTGCAATATGTTTTTTCATGAGTTCAACAGCTTTGTAGCCTGCTTCGATGTCAACTCCAGCGTTTTTGTAATCCATTATTGCCTCCATTCTGCCTTGCGGCACATAAAATTTTCAAGTTCTTTTATCAGATATTTTGTAATATTATTAAAATTTTTTTACAAAATCACTATAAACATTTTAAATTTTATCACAAATATTATCATTTGTCATTGAAAATTTATCGAAAAAGTTTAAAAACTTGTTTTTATGCTTGAAAAAAGGTATAATTAAGACTGTCCTGTCATAAAAAAAGTGGCATATTACTAAAATGCACGGCAATAATATCCGTCTGCATCACAGGGGTAGAAAGCAGGCGGCAGCACCGGCAGAAATGAGGAATTGATGAATTTTAAAGATTACATAAAAACACACAATATTTTAGCAGACGGTTCTTTTGGAACATACTATGCAGAGAAATACCACACAAGTGAAGCACCTGAATACGCAAATATATATCACAAGGACAGAGTGACAAACATTCATTCTGCCTATCTTGATGCAGGGGCAAATCTTATAAGACCAAATACTTTTGCGACAAACACCATGTCGATGCAGAAAGATTTTTCTTTCGTAAAAGACAATATCAAAGAAGCAGTTTCACTTGCTGAGATAGCGGTCAAGCTTTCAGGAAAAAAAGATGTATTTATAGCCGGTGATATAGGTCCTGTCTCGACGGTATCAGGTGTCTCCGATGAAAATCTCGTAAATGAATATTTTAATATAGCAAAGGCATTTGCGGATGAGGGGATTGAGATAATACAGTTTGAGA
>JBNMLR010000336.1:0-3423 GCA_050874945.1 Butyribacter sp.
ACTATTCAAGGTTCTGAAACGGAAGGTGAGGTTACTAGTTACACCTATGGTGTGGCGGTAACAAATATTTATCCTGACGCAAAGGCATGAAAAAACAGATTATAAATTATAAAACAAAATTGTTATATACATTATTGTTTGGACATATTTTGCTATTAACAGTATATTTAAACATGAAAAGATTTATTAGGATATATTTGTCAAAGAGTGTATGTAATGTTGAGTTTATTATGTTTATAAATTAAAAGTCATGTCTTATCGGGACATGGCTTTTTTAATGTTATAGGAAACTTCTCGTTTCCTATAACATTAAAAACACTCCGTGAGGATGTGCATTTCGCGGAAAAGAAATAAATGCTATGCATTCCGCTCAAGCACGAAAGAGTTGCAAGCGGCTCTTTGTTAATTTAGAAAGTGTGGTATAAATTTATGGAAACCAGAATAGCGATACTTGGGATAATCGTTGAAAATATGGACAGTGTTTCCGAGGTAAACGGACTTTTGCATGAGTACAACAAGTACATTATCGGTAGGATGGGGATGCCTTACCGTGAAAAAAATGTGTCTGTGATAAGTATTGTCATGGACGCACCAAACAATGTGATAAGTACGGTTTCAGGAAAACTCGGAATGTTAGACGGTGTCAGTGCAAAGGCGGTTTATTCCAAAAAATAAAAAGCAGCAAAGCACAAATGAAAGATTATTCAGTCATAAAAGATAATTAAAAATACACGGATACGACTTAGGTATTATAAATTATTTTTGTGGTTGAATTGTTACAATAAGTAAGAAATTAGAAAAGGAGAAAAAACATGAGTTACAATCCAAAATCAATGCACGCAGAAGAATTTATAGACGATGCGGAAATATTAGAGTGTATAGACTATGCAAAGAAAAACAAGAGCAACAGGGAAGTTGTAGATGCGATTCTTGAAAAGGCGAAACTTGCAAAAGGAATTTCCCACAAAGAAGCCGCAGTCCTTATGGAGTGTGACATACCTGAGTGCAATGAGCAGATGAAACAGATAGCTATTGATATTAAAGAAAAGTTTTACGGCAGAAGAATAGTTATGTTTGCTCCGCTTTATCTCTCAAACTATTGTGTAAACGGATGTGTATATTGTCCTTATCATGCTAAAAATAAGCACATTGCGAGAAAAAAACTTACACAGGAAGAAATAAGAAAAGAAGTCATAGCATTGCAGGATATGGGACATAAGCGTCTTGCACTTGAAGCAGGAGAAGATCCGGTCAACAATCCTCTTGAATATATCCTTGAAAGTATCAAGACAATTTACAGTATCAAGCACAAGAATGGTGCAATTCGTCGTGTAAATGTAAATATTGCAGCCACAACGGTTGAAGATTATGCAAAACTTAAAGAAGCAGGAATAGGAACATATATACTATTTCAGGAAACTTACAATAAAAAGGCTTATGAAGAACTTCACCCTACAGGTCCAAAACACAATTATGCATATCATACGGAAGCAATGGATAGAGCAATGGAGGGTGGAATTGACGATGTAGGTCTTGGAGTATTGTTTGGTCTTGAGACATATCTCTATGAACTTGTCGGAATAATCATGCACGCAGAGCATCTCGAAGCTGTTCACGGTGTAGGACCGCACACAATAAGCGTTCCGAGAATATGTCCTGCCGATGATATTGATACGGCAGATTTCTCAAATGCTGTTCCTGATGATATATTTGAAAAGATAGTTGCCGTTATAAGAATTGCCGTTCCTTATACGGGAATGATAGTGTCTACCAGAGAGTCACAAAAGACAAGAGAGAAAGTCCTCCATCTCGGTATTTCGCAGATAAGCGGTGGTTCACGCACAAGCGTAGGCGGATATGTTGAATCTGTCAGGGATGAGACAACAACACAGTTTGATGTAAGTGATACCCGTTCACTTGACGAAGTGGTAAACTGGCTTATAGGCCTTGGCTATATTCCAAGTTTCTGTACGGCTTGTTACAGGGCAGGAAGAACAGGAGACAGATTTATGTCACTGTTAAAGAGCGGCCAGATAGTAAACTGCTGTCAGCCAAATGCACTTATGACACTTAAAGAATATCTTGAGGACTACGCTTCAGAAGATACGAAGAAAAAGGGTGAGGCACTCATTGCTGAGGAGATACTCAAAGTTCCAAATGAAAATGTAAGGAACAAAGCTATGGAATATCTCAAAGAATTGCATGACGGCAAGAGAGATTTCAGGTTTTAACACTATCAATCAAGTGCTGAATTTCTTTTGAATAGAGCAAATAAGTGGTGGGCTGGCTTTATAGTGTTATGAGCAAGTAGCGAATATCTGCTTGTCGATTATCAGGCAAACCGAATATGTGCTTGTTTATATCATGATTTGAGAATAAATGAAAATAAGAGGTGTGGCAGATGCCATACCTCTTATTTTACAAGGAAACACATGAAAAATAAAAAACAAAAAAACAAATTATGTCAAACTCCAAAGGAGTTAAAAGCAATATAATCGTAACTGTTCAGTTTTTCTAATTATATTTTATGCCTGAAATGTTACATATAATTATTCTTCTTCAAATAATGAAGCAAGTTTTTCAATAGTTGATGTAATTTCAACTACAGATTTTTCAATGTCACTATATATAGTTGCAGACTGTGAAGAAAGATCTCCCATGCTCTTTGCAACTACTGCAAAACCAACACCGGCTTCACCACTTCTTGCAGCTTCAATAGATGCGTTGAGCGAAAGCATCTTTTGCTTATTGGCAATAGAGTTAAGTGAACGTGTATTAGTATTGATCTTCTGAATAACATCGGTTGCGTGTTTAATCTCTTCACTGAGGATACCAAGTTTGCCGCCGTTTGTATTCTTGAAGTATTCGAGATTTACAAGCTGGTTTACTACCTGTCCTAAAAGTTCACATGAAGAACGAATCTGTTCTTCTGTTCTGATAGGAACCTTGCGAAGTGCTTTAATGTATGCATCAGGGTCTATACCAAGTTCTACGGCTTTTTTTCTAAATTCTTCTTCATCAGGTTGAGAAGGAAGAACCTGTCCGCCGATAACGGAACCTACTTTTTCATCACCGACCATAATGTCTATAGAAAAATCCATAAGACCTAAATGGCAGAAATATGTACCATCATTTTCGTTGTCACATTTAACACAACGTTTATTGCCAAGTTCAGAGCCTCTTGTGTACTTCATACAAAAATCGGTGAAATTGCTCCCCTCAGTAATATATTCACCATCATTGTCAACCGAAATAGCTGCAAGACCTGTAGCATTTGAAAAGCTATCCTGAATGTCCTGTAATTTTTGTAAGTCCATAAAATCTCTTATGTTCATAAAGCCTCCAATCTTTATTTAGCATATTAGTTAAATAAACATAGATATAAATTTTTTCATAATAGTATTTATAAACTGTATTTTAAAA
>JBNMLR010000337.1:0-3417 GCA_050874945.1 Butyribacter sp.
TAAAAACACTCCGTGAGGATGCGCATTTCGCGGAAAAGAAATAAATGCTACGCATTCCGCTCAAGCGCGAAAGAGTCGCAAGCGACTCTTTGTTCTATTTTATATATAATACGAGGAGGTTTAAAATGAACAATAACGATTTTATGAAAACAAAACCTGTTTTACCGCTTATCCTGTCAATGTCGATGCCAATGGTAATCTCGATGCTTGTCAACTCGCTCTACAACATCGTTGACAGCTTTTTTGTTGCCAGAATAAGTGAAAACGCAATGACTTCCCTATCACTTGTTTTTCCCGTACAGAATTTTATACATTCTATCGCTGTCGGTTTTGGAGTGGGTATCAATGCAACAATATCTTATTTTCTAGGTGCACAAAAAAGAGAACAGGCTGACAATGCCGCCTCGACAGGTATGATTTTTTCAATTTTGCATGGTATTCTACTTATGTTTATATGCAATCTTATAATGCCGTCATTTTTAGGTATGTTCACTTCCGATAAAGAAGTAATAGAACTTGGTCTTAAATATTCAAGAATTGTCTTTTCTTTTTCAATAGTTAATTGCGTAAGCCTTACCTTTGAAAAAGTATTTCAGGCAGTCGGAAAAATGACCTTTACAATGATAAGCCTTATGTCGGGATGTATAGTAAATATAATACTTGACCCTGTTCTTATATTCGGACTTGGCCCTGCTAAAGGTCTTGGAATAAACGGTGCAGCCATAGCAACCGTAATAGGACAGCTCACGACATTTTTAATCTATGTATTCATCTATTTAAGAAAAGATGCAGGAATAAAATTTAAACTCAGAAATATCAGCTTTGATATTTCAATAATAAAAAAAGTGTACGCAGTGGGAATACCCGCAACATTAAACATGGCACTGCCCTCCGTACTAACATCGGCTCTAAATGCCATATTAAGTACATTTTCGGGAATGTATGTCGTAATACTCGGCATCTATTATAAATTGCAGACATTTCTCTATCTGCCCGCAAACGGACTTATTCAGGGTATGCGTCCGATAATCGGCTACAACTATGGTGCAGGCGAGAAAACAAGAGTAAAACAGATATATCACACAACACTTGCATTAAACAGCATAATAATGATATTCGGCACGATAATATGTCTTATAATCCCCGGTCAGCTTATGGGACTGTTTTCAACAAGCCCTAAGACAATACACGCCGGCGAGACAGCACTTCGCATAATCGGTCTTGGATTTATCATATCCACAATATCCGTCACCGCCTCCGGTGCCTTAGAGGGACTTGGCATGGGACTAAAATCCCTCATCATATCTCTGCTCAGATATGTGATAATAATAATCCCGTCAGCATTTATCTTAAGCAGATTTGCAGGAGTTTACGGTGTCTGGAACTCATTTTGGATTGCAGAGGTGATAACTGCATCGTTTAGTTATATTATGGTTAGAAGAATGTTTAAAAGGATGCCGTAATGGCATCCTTTGCAGGGTGATATTTATAAGTTCAAAATTCTTTCTACCGTCCATCTATCAATACTTCCTTACCTCTGAACGCAAAACCATAATGATGTATGTTTTCTTCTTTCACACCTCTTTTGATAAGCTCTGCATCATAGTCTTTTTCTTTTATCTGTCTTAATGCATTTTCTACTGTCTCCTCTAATGTATCCTCTTTCTTTTGATTAAATACCTTAAACTCTATCACAATACCCGGTAATTTTTCATTGTTCTTATCTATCGGTTCGAGCATTATATCATATCTTCCGAAACCACTCTCCCTGTTTGAATTTAAGATATAATTGTCTACCTGGTCTACCATCAGACCGAGCACCAGTCCATGGTAAAAACGCTCCGGTTCTTCATCAGACGGGGTTTTACCTGTATCAAAATAACTTATAACTCCTCTTGTAACTCTGTTCATATATTCGTTCATGCTTTCAATATCACCAATGAGAAGTGATTTTACAAAATTATTGTATGCCGATAATGATCTGTTAAACCATCCCTTGAACATCTTTAAAAACATACTTTTTACTTCCCTGTTTGTAATCCTCAATGAATATATCGGAAAGTCCAAAGTCTCACCTGTTTCGTCCTCACTTTTAACATATTCCACTTTTAAATAACCGCTTGCAAGCAACAGACTCCATATTGCATTTTCATCCATATCAAGCTGTTCAAACACTATCTGCTCATCAATATATGTTTCTATACTTTCTCCTGAAATAAGGTTTTCCATCCTTTCTTTTATTTCTCCGGGAGCCGTCCTTATTAATTTATTTACAAGTGCATTAGAACTTGAGTCCGCCCAATAAAGTTTATATTTTTTTTCATCCAGAAAATTTGTTATCGACCACGGATTATAAATATCTTTCTTATCTCCAAATGTAAATCCGTCATACCATGCCTTTACTTTCTCTTTTTCATCTGAAAGTCCCTGCTCGTCAAGTGCAGTAAATACTTCTTCCTCAGTGAAACCAAATGCGGTATTGTACTGATTTGATGTTGTGGTAATAACCACAAGATTATTTAAATCTGAAAAAATACTTTCCTTAGACACTCTTGTAATCCCTGTCATTATTCCTCGCTCAAGATAAGGATTTGTCTTAAATGTCGAATTAAAAAGACTTCTTGTAAGTGCTACAAGTTCATTCCAATATCCATTTATATATGCTTCCTGCATTGGTGTATCGTACTCGTCAAGCATAATTATAACTTTTTTCCCATAATACTTATACAACATTTCAGCCAAAGCTTTTATAGCTCTGCATACAATTTCATTTGATATTTTTTTATCAACATCTGCGTTGCCTGCGTAACTATCCAGTTGCTCATATATATTTTTTTCTGCATCTGTTAATTTGTCACTTTTAAGCAGATATGAATGTTGTTTATATGCATCGTTTATCACTGATACCAAATCATTTTTTGTATCTTTAAAATTATCTGCCTTAATATCCGCAAAACTCATAAATATTACTGGATATGTACCCTGTAATTTTCTATACTCCTCGTCTTTCCAAATATCAAGTCCCTCAAACAGCTCTTTTCTGCCCTCATATTGATTTGAGAAAAAACACTTTAACATATCCATATTTAATGTTTTTCCAAAACGGCGCGGACGGGTGATAAGTGTCACATCATCAGCAGATTCCCACCAGTCTTTTATAAAATTTGTCTTGTCTATATAAAAACAGTCTTTCTTCCTTATATCCTCAAAACTCTGTTTTCCTATCGCTACTCTTTTCATAAGCTCCCTCCAATACAACTCTAACACATTTTTATTTCTCATTTATGTTGATGTTTTTTCCACGAAACTATTCTAATGTAATTATGATAACATTACATCAAAACAAAGTAAAGACAGCAAATACAAAAGGCAACCATCACAACTGTTATGTTACCGTTCACCTCTACTGTGCGGTAA
>JBNMLR010000338.1:0-3416 GCA_050874945.1 Butyribacter sp.
AGTATCAGGAGCATAGTGTCCGGGGATTCCGGGACAAAGTTTTGCACATATGCCGTATTTTTTACAATAATCAAAATCAGTACCACCGGGAGCTGAAGCAATGTCTATTATTGTTACACTTTTTTTCAGGCGGCAGAGAATATCACAGTCGAGAGTTTTTTGTGGTGCCGTGTTAAATATAAAATCAAATCTGTGAATGTTCTTGACTTCTGTAATGTCTTTATATAAACGGATATTTCGTCCGATATATGTCTTTTTTTCAGGTTCGATAACATGGACTTCTGAGTTCATGCATTTTAACATACCTGCAATCTTGCAGCCGCAGTTGCCATAGCCTATAACAAGACTTTTACTGCCTGCTATCGTTTTGGTGGAGTTTTGCATTGCACAAAAAATCGCACCCTCAGCAGTTATCTTTGCATTGTTTGTTACAAAATTTTTTGAAAGATACAGGTCGTAGTAACATATATTATTTCTATTGCAAAAGGCAGTCAGTTCCCTGTCAAACAGTCCGCCGATAATATAATTATTTTTATGGGCGAATGGAAAAAGATTGTCAATCGATCTTTTCTTTAACGGAATAGGAAAGATTAAGAAATCAGTTCCGGTGCATAAGTTGTCTTCGCAAAAGTGGTGAGAGTATTTAATCTTTTTATTATCATTTGAAAAACAGTCTGTTGAGTATGCCGCATTATATCCCTTTTCAAGAAACAGATTGAAAAGGGCAAGTTGTCTGCTGTCATCTCCGAAAATATAGATTCTGTCATCAAAGATATTCATTTTTTCCCTCCCGTTTTCCGCATATATTTATGAATAATACAGTATATGCAGGATTTCAGACGGAGTGAGTCTGTAATCCTTTAAAATTGGTGATGAGTTATGTACTGATATTTTTAAATTGGTGATGATGGAGGCTTATAATTCTTTGAAATTAAAAATATATCGCACGGTCTACAGAGGGATGTAAGGCTTGTGAGTGAAAAATGCTGAATTTAGTCATTATATGGGAGAAAAATGCAAAAATTGTTTGACATTGTGTCGAATTTTCTGTATTCTATATATATGAGTATTTTGATTTGGAATAGGAGAGTGTACTATGATTGAAGTTGCGGTATGTGAAGATAGTGAAATAGATAGAGGAATGTTAGAGGAAATTATAGGCTTTCTTATGACAGACAGGGGATTAGAGTATAATATGACACCGTTCTCAAATGGTGAGGATATTGTTGCAGGCTACAAAAATCATCCTTTTGACCTTATATTTTTGGATGTAATGATGAATGAGATAGACGGTATCGAGACAGGAAAGCTGATACGCCAGATGGATAAAAATGTTGAAATCATATATTGTACTTCAAGCAGTGATTTTGCGATAGCGGCATATGAGGTTCATGCTATGGGTTATCTGCTTAAACCATATGAGCCGGGACGCATAGGTGCGGTTCTTGATTATTATGTTCAGAAGCATCCGCAGAAAAATCAGAATTACATAGAAGTTAAATCCAGAAGAAAGTCGCTTATCATACCATATAAGGATATTATAAACATGGAATCTGACAATAAAGTCGTTTATATTTATACGACTACACAGGGCATGGTAAAAGTTTATAATAAACTTGATGTTTTTGAGGAGGAACTTTCTGATGACAGATTTTTGAGATGCCATCAGAGCTACCTTGTAAATATGCAATATGTGGCAGGACTTGTCGATTCTGATTTTATTATGATAAATGACAAGATGATTCCTATAAGAAAAAGCGGAAGAAAACTTATCGTAAAAAAATATGAAGAGTTCTTAAAGGAGTCACTTAAACAGGCATAGGATTTTAACAGAATATGTCTTTTGAAGCTTAATGTGTATGTTTTATATATGCAGTGATTATGTATGATAAAGATAAAGTTTAAAAGCGGATTGTGTGATTATATGTATATAGTCATACAATCCTTTTCTGATATTTAGTGAATGACAGTTTGCCGACAGGTTTATAAAATACAGAAAATGAAAGGCTGAACTGTTGCTGAATGTAATACAGGCTAAGTTTTTTTGCTTGCGTTTATATGATATATGTTTTAAAATCAGAGGTTGAGGGTTATTGGTCGCACTATAGGTTATAGGTGTGAACGATAACATTTGAGTTAAAAAATATAGAAATGAGGAAGTTTTATGCATAGAAAACATGGAATTATTTTAAAGGCAGTGATAACTGTGTGCAGTGCAGCTTTTTTGGTGACAGGTTGTGGCAAGGCGGACAGTCTCTATGATAAAGGCATGGATTATATTAAGGATAAAGATTATAAACAGGCATTAGAGTGTTTTGACGATGCCATTGCTGCGAATGATGAGAAAGCGGAATATTATATCGCATCAGGCATGGCATATAATTATCTCGGAAAATATCAGGATGCGATAAAGCGTTTTTCAAAGGCTTTCCAGTCATCGGAGAACAGCATATCAAACACGAACAACAAGCAGCTTTATTATGGTGAAGCAATATCTTATTACGGCATAAATGATTATGACAAGGTTATTGATGATTGCAAGAAAGCACTGGATATAAAGCAGGTCGATAATCTCAATGATAAGATAAATTGTCTTATGGCATCGGCATACCAGACTAAGGGAGATGCTGATAAAGCAAAAGAGATATATGATTCGGTAATAAAGGGCAACAAAAAATATGTTAAAGCATATATTGCGAGAGCGGGTCTTTACAGGGACGCAAAAGATTATGACAATGCACAGAAAGATTTAAAAAAAGCCATAGATTTAGATGAAAAAAATGTGGACGCATATTTTGAACTGTATAATGTTTATACTCTGAAAAATGACAATGATTCTGCAACGGACATATTAAATAAAGTCATAGATAAGGTTGCAAGTGATGAGAGTATGTATATACCGGCAGGAAAAGCGTACTATTATCAGAGTAAATACGATGACGCGATGGAAATGTTTAATTCTGCGGAGAAAAAGGGCGAAGCTGATGCGATATATTATAAGGGTGTCGTATATGCCAAAAAAGGTGACAACAAATCTGCATTAAAGCAGTATAAAAAATATGCGGACAAAGAAAGTTCTTCGGCAAATGGTACAAAGAAATCAGATGTTTATGATAAGATAGCCGAATGTTATATGGCTGAAGAAGATTATGACAACGCTCTTTTATATGTTAGAAAAGGACTTAAAGCGGATGACCAGACGGCAGGAAAGGAACTTCTTAAGAAACAGGTCATTTTGTATGAAAAAACAGGAAATTATAAAGATGCTTTAAAGTGCGCAAGAGAATATGTAAAGACATATCCTAATGATAAGGACATGAAAAAAGAAGTGAGATTTATAAAGACTAGGATATAGTGAAAAAATCCATACACGCAAGATTTTTTTCACACAAGATTTGTGCTATGCACAAACTTGA
>JBNMLR010000339.1:0-3407 GCA_050874945.1 Butyribacter sp.
AAAGGCGGCGGAATTTCAATTATAGATGGTTATAAGATTGATAAGACGATGTTTACGCAAGGTGAATTGCAGGATATTGTTGCCGGATTGCGAAGTCTGGATAGTGTGAACGGGACTAACAGATATGGACAGTTAATGGAAAAATTATCGATAGGTTCTTCTGATTTTTTTGTTGGAAATCAGTCAGTGTTGATTGATTTATCTTCATGGTATAAAAATTCTCTTGCACCTAAGATTGAAATGATAAGAATGGCAATAGAACAGCACAGAGAACTTGAGTTTTTTTATTATGCTCCAAAAGGTGACTCACAGCGTAAAATTGAACCTTATTATCTTATTTTTAAATGGTCGAGCTGGTATTTGTGGGGTTGGTGCAAAAGCAGAGAAGATTATCGGCTTTTTAAATTAAACCGTATGGATAAAGTGTATATGTCTGAAAATTATTTTTTGGAGAGGAGAGCTCCTTTGCCAAACTTGAAAGATGAAAAAATATTCCCCGGTGGAATTAAAGTAAAGGCATTGTTTGAGGCAGATTGTAAATGGAGGCTGGTGGAAGAATTTGGTTCGGATTGTTTTAGAGAACAAAAAGACGGAACACTTCTTTTTCAGGCTGATTATACAGATAAAGAAAATCTGCTTACATGGCTGTTTACTTTTCGGGATAAGGTGGAATTGCTGGAACCAAAAGAAATAAGAGAAGAATTGCGGCAAAGTATTCTTAAGATGAAGAGAAAGTATGATAAAGAAAATGACAGTTAAGGAGGATATGTAAATGAAGTCAAGATGTGGTATTTTATGCGGCAAATGTGAATGGCAAAAGGCAGAAAAGTGTAAGGGTTGTGCTAATATTGATAATCCTTTCTGGGGAGTCTGCCCGGTAAAAAAATGTTGTGAAGAAAAAAAGATTGAGCATTGCGGAGAATGTAATGAGTTTCCGTGTGCACGATTAGAGGAGTTTGCTTATGACGAAAAAGAAGGTGACTGCGGAGTCAGGCTTGACCAATGCAAAATCTGGTCTGCATTAACACAGATGAGATATGTTTGGATTGATGATTTTCTTATGAGGAAAACAGGAGTGACAAAGCTGCCGCCACAGTGGAACTGGATTCGTTATGCGGTGGGTGGAAAGATGTTTGCAGCAGTGTGTCTTGGCGAGGACAACAGACCATATTATATAACACTAAAATTAGAGCCATCGGAGGGCAGTTTTTTGCGGCAGCAATATGAAGATATTATCCCCGGATATTACATGAATAAACAGCACTGGAATTCAATCAAACCTAATGGTGCAGTTGAAGATGAATTGTTAAAAGATTTGTTGGATAAATCATATAATTTAGTGCTTGGAGGTTTCAGTAAAAAGAAACAAAAAGAGATTTTGGAAAGTGGGGATTAAATAATGGCATTTGATTTTAAGAAAGAATATAAAGAACTTTATTTACCGAAAAACGAGCCGCAGATTGTGACTGTTCCAAAGATAAATTATATAGCAGTAAGAGGAAAAGGAAATCCCAATGAGGAAGATGGGGAATATAAAGCCGCAATCGGTATTTTGTATGCCGTTGCTTATACCCTAAAGATGAGCTATAAGACGGATTATAAAATAGAGGGATTTTTTGAATATGTTGTCCCGCCGCTTGAGGGCTTTTGGTGGCAGGAGGGTGTTGAAAGTGCAGATTATACTAACAAGTCAGCTTTTAATTGGATTTCAGTTATCCGTCTGCCTGATTTTGTTACGAAGAAAGATTTTGATTGGGCGGTGGAAACTGCATCAAAAAAGAAAAAGAGTGATTGTAGCAAAGCAGAGTTTATGAGTATAGACGAAAGTTTGTGTGTACAGATAATGCACATAGGAGCATATGATAATGAGCCTGAAACGGTAGCAATACTTGATAAATACATAAAAGAAAATGGGTATGTGAATGATTTTACAGATGAACGGCACCATCATGAAATCTATTTATCAGACCCAAGAAAAGCTGCACCGGAAAAATGTAAAACAGTTATCAGGCACCCGATAAGGAAAGGGTAAATATTAGGACAGACCATAGCAATTATTCGTTATGGTCTGTCTGTTATTCAGATATTCAGCTTTTAAATATCAGTGCTTAAGCCATTTCAGCAATCCTGCTCACGCCGACATAAATCTCGGAAATCTTATACCATGTCGGAAAATCCGTCACTCCGGTCTGCGGCAGACCAAAGACTTTTTGGAATACTTTTACTGCATCAGCGGTTCTCTCGCCGTAGATTCCGTCCTGTGAAATTTTAGGTATAAGAGGATATGCTCCTGCTATTACATTTAACTGCTGCTGCATCTGCAGGACTTTGCTGCCTGATGCTCCTATCGTCAGGTCATAACCCGGCCACGATGACGGTATTCCTGAAATTTCGGTTGAGCTGTTTATATAAACGGAATTACCGTAAAATGCACGAAGTATCTCAATCGCAGAATATCCCTGGTCACCGAGATATTTTGAATCCCACTGGCGCATCCAGTTAGGGCATGATACCATCTTTCCGTCACAATACTGTGTAAAAAGCGGCTGTCTTACATTTGGTCTTGAAATGTAGTTCGTAAAGATATTGTCAACAATCCTTGATATATTATCAAAAATATTTCTTCCGGGAATCCATTTCTGGTCGTAGGCAGTAGAAGAGGTTATTGTGAAATCATAGCCCTTATTTCTATACCACTCTGTATAGACTCTGTTTAGAGTTATGGACTGTATAGCAAGAATATTCGCTGTAAGCGTTGCCTCGGGCCATGTCGCATAGATTTCGCTTGATGCAACATTTTTGATATAGTCTTTGTATGTGACATAATAATCTTTGGCACGGCTGTCGGATGGCGGACCGTCATGTACGATTACATATTCGGGGGCAGGTGTGCGTAAATCATACTTTAAAAATATTATTTTTTAGTATATACTATTAAGAGAGACTTCGGAAAAGTCTTTTAAAAAGTGAATTTGTTTTCACATTAACTAAGAATGGGGAAAGCTTATGAAAAAGCGTAGACATAGAAAGAAAAATTGGGAAAAACTTGATAATACGGCAGTTCTTTTTCCTGCGATAGCTTCGGAGGAGACAACTAATGTATATCGAATTTCGGTCAATCTTACCGAGGAGGTTGACGCAGAGCTTTTACAGAAAGCACTGGATATGGTGCTGCCGGGTTTTGATACATTTAATGTATGTATGCAGAAAGGAATATTCTGGTACTATTTTGAGACAAATAACAAGCCTGCACCAAAGGTTGTAAAGGAGCATGATTTCCCGTGCAGATATATTGAGCCTTACAGTAACAATAATTATCTGTTCAGGGTCACTTATTACAGAAAGAGGATAAATCTTGAAGTTTTTCATGTGCTTGCAGATGGTATGGGTGGTATTAATTTTTTAAG
>JBNMLR010000340.1:0-3406 GCA_050874945.1 Butyribacter sp.
GACATATATAAACAGCAGAGACTGATATAAACTTTTCAGCGAATGGCGTTGAATATCAGTCAGTATTTAGTATGCGTTTTTTTCACACCTATGTACTGCTACTGATATTCTCCGAGGCGAGAGCTGTCCATGAGTCGGAAATTTTATATCAATCTCTGCGTTAAAAAGCCACAGCGAAAATAATTTTTAGATATGCTTTATTGTTTAATCCCAAATTTTGTGCTAAACTATTCATTACATTTGTTGTCTGATACACACACAGCAAATGCAACAGGTTTTACATGATAATATGTACCACAGCAATAACACAACGGTATTTTTATTATCAACAACATTTGTTTTAGCATGACTATATTTATACTGAAACAGCAGAATGAGGATTTTTATGACTAGATTAAAAGAATTTCTTTTCAAATACAAACACGCAATTATTATTTTGTATATGCCGATTTATCTTTTCTGGTTTATGAGTCTTGAAAAGAGAACTAATGTGCATTTCACCGACATTCATTGCAAGATTGATGATTATATACCATTTTGCGAGGTTTTTATAATTCCATATCTTTTATGGTTTTTATATGTCGCAGTCAGTTTAATATATCTTTTCTTCCAGACAAAGCATCTCGACGATTTTTATAGATGCTGTGCCGTGTTGCTGCTTGGAATGACAACTTCGCTTCTCATTTATACGATTTTTCCAAACCAGCAGACAATGCGTCCTAAAACCTTTGACCACAGCAATATTTTTACTACTATCATTGACATACTTTACCGAACCGACACCGATACAAATGTTTTTCCGAGCATCCATGTGTTCAACTCGGTTGCAATTCATTTTGGTATAAGCCGCAGTTATTATTTTAGAAATGTCGATGATGTTAATATCGTTAAGAGTGACAAAAAAAGGAAAGCGATTAAAATCATCAGACTTTCATCGCTTATACTTTGTATTCTTATCTGCATATCAACGCTGACGCTTAAACAGCACTCATTTTTAGACCTTGTCGGCGGATGTGTATTATTTGCTTTTTATTACACGATTATTTATATCAGACCTTTCAGGCAGAAAACAACTGATAATTACACTAAACGACAAAGAAATACATCTGCTTCCAGAACGGCTAAACAGGTAAATGAATAACTCACCAAAACAAACACGGCTAAAGCGTGCAGAAATGCAAACTTTAGCCGCTTTTTATTTTATATTACTCATCCAACAGATTGCTAAGTTCCGCAAACTGCTCAAGGCTTAACGCCTCTCCTCTAACCGTTGCAGGAAGTCCCATTTTTTCTAATGCTGTGACAACCTGCTCTTTATTTACATTGAGATTTGAAGCATTGTTTAATCCGTTCTGAAGCGTTTTTCTTCTCTGATTAAATGATGCTCTTATTATTTTAAACATAAATGCTTCGTTTTTTACATCAACCGGTCTTTCCGCATGGCAGGTAAGTCTTATAACCGCAGAGCCGACATTGGGGCGTGGCATAAAACAGTTTGCCGGAACATTTGCGACTATCTCCGCCTTTGAATAAAACTGTACGGCAAGCGACAACGCACCATAATCTTTTGTTCCGGGGCCTGACTGCATCCTGTCTGCGACCTCTTTCTGCACCATTACCGTTATGCTTTCAAGCGGCACATGGCTTTCAAATAAACCCATTATAATAGGTGTTGTTATATAATATGGAAGATTTGCAACAACCTTTATCGGCTTGCCGCCGTTATGCTCCTCAGCCACCTTTGCAATGTCAAGTTTAAGTATATCTTCATTTACAACCGTGACATTGTCATAAGCAGATAATGTATCTGCAAGTATAGGTATGAGATTGTCATCTATCTCAACCGCCATGACTTCTCTTGCGTTCTCGCACAGATATTGTGTCATCGTGCCTATTCCAGGTCCTATTTCAAGAACAAAATCGTCTTTTGTTATCCCTGCCTCACTTATTATCCTCTCCAAAACATGAGTGTCTATAAGAAAGTTCTGACCGAATTTCTTCTGAAATCTGAAATTGTATTTCTGTAATATCTCTATTGTATTTTGTGGTATTCCAAGTGTTGCCATATTCCCTCATTTCCGTGCCGTCAATATAATTTTAAATTATATTGTTATAATGCACCTTTATGCTTTTATATATTTAGGTATTTACAAAACTATTATCATATGATTATATTGTGCAATTAACACAACATATAATTATAGCAGTTCAACAATCAAAAGATTGCATTATTTTTTATAGTTTCGTAACTTATATATTTCTAAATCTTATTTATATCTACAAACTATCTGTTGTACATATTTTCTGTTCACATCTGCAATGCGTTCAATAACTATCCATATACTCTGACTAACCAATCCGGTACATCTTCACCGCATTGTCATAAGTAGTTTTTATGATTTCCTCCGCCGAAATCCCCTTAAGCTCTGAAATACATTCAACCACATATTTAAGATAAGATGAGTCATTTCTTTTGCCACGATGCGGTTCAGGTGTCAGATAAGGACAATCCGTTTCAAGCACGATACGCTCAAGCGGTGTCATTTTCACTACCTCTTTAAGTTTTTTGCTGTTCTTAAATGTAACTACTCCTCCAATTCCAAGATAATATCCCATATCAAGATAAATCTGTGCCATTTCAGGACTGTATGAAAAACAATGGATAACTCCACCAAGTTCCCCGCCGTGATGTGCTTTCATTATTTCGAGTGTATCTGCCGCTGCATCTCTGCTGTGAATGATTATCGGCATATCAAGTTCATAGGCAAGGTCAAGCTGTCTTGCAAACCATTTCTTCTGCACTTCCCGTTCCGGCTCGTCATAGTGATAGTCAAGTCCTATCTCGCCTATCGCCACGATTTTCTCATCAGCCGCAAGACTTTTAAGCCATTCCATATGACTCTCGTCAAGCCTTTCGACATCCTCCGGATGGATACCGACCGCACCGTACATAAAATTATGTTTCTTAACTATCTCAAATGTCTTTTTTGTCGATGCGACACTTGCACCAACATTTACAACTGTCCCAACTCCTTTATTTTTTAAGGAAAGAAGCAGTTCTTCCCTGTCCTCGTCAAATCTCTCATCATCATAATGAGCGTGTGTATCAAAAATCATAAATCCTCTTTTCCATGCTGTTTTCTGCACATGACAGAGTCCCCTATAGAACTCCTTAATCAAAACTGTTAAGGTTCATTTTTACCTATTTTCTGCACATATCAAGTTTTTATTGTAAAATTTTTAATTTTCTAAAGTAATATTATCCATAGATAAAAATTCTCTGTCAAAAGCAGATTTTACTATAAACTCTATTTACAATAAAAAGCTGTCAAAAAAATCCACCATACCACATTATTAGTAGTATAGCGGATTTTTTACTAAAATACAATTTTTAATACTGATATTA
>JBNMLR010000341.1:0-3398 GCA_050874945.1 Butyribacter sp.
ATGTTGGGGTCAAAAAGTATTTTGGCCCCAACTAATGCCACGGATTGCTTCATTGCTATCTGCTTTTGACCCTTGCATCATATAAATTCAGGCATTACCATTTAAAAAATATTTTATTTAAAGTTCATTTTAACTTCGCATTGTATTATATGGTTGTAAACAAAAAAACAGATAAAGTTACTGTTCAGACTTCCAGAGCGAACAGCAGCAAATAATTTATTCACTTTAACGCACATGAACTAATAAAAACAAACTCAGTAACAGTTCAGACTTGCATTTCTTAAATTCATAAACCAAGCTGAACTGTTACAAAAATTCAGAAAGGTTGTGATTTTTATGAGAAATTGGAAAGGTATATTAGCAATGGGATTATCGTCTGCTCTTGTCATAGGTGCAATACAGCTTGTTCCTGAACAGACAGCCAAAAATGCAAATGCAGAGACAGTAAATACAAGTGATAACATGACTCCACCAAGCGGGATGCCACAGGGAACTCCTCCTGCAAAGCCTGACGGTGATACAACCGGAGGACCGGGTGGTTCTGCTCCGGGCGGTGCTCCCGGCGGCTCATCAAGCGGTGTTACAAGTTATGATGCCGTAAAATCAATCACATCTGACACAACAATCTCAGGTGAGACTATCGAGTCAACAGGAACGGATGAAAATGCCATAAACATTTCAAACGGTGCAACGGTTGGCATTGATAATTCAACGATTACAAGAACTTCTTCATCAAGCACAGGCGGTGATAATTCAAGTTTTTACGGCGTGGGTGCTGCAGTTCTTAATACAGAGGGCACTACAAACATCACTAACAGCAAGATAACAACAGACTCAGCCGGAGGTGCCGGAGTATTTTCTTATAATAAAGGTGTAACCTACGTGTCAGACACAACGATAACGACAAAACAGGACACATCAGGCGGCATCCATGTTGCCGGCGGCGGTACTCTCTATGCATGGGATGTAACGGCAACAACAAACGGTCAGTCCGCAGCAGCCATAAGAAGTGACAGAGGTGGCGGAACAATGGTAATTGACGGAGGTACTTACACCAGCAACGGTACAGGTTCTCCAGCCGTTTACAGCACAGCCGACATTGCGGTAAACAATGCAAAGCTTACGGCAAACGGTTCAGAAGCCGTATGTATTGAGGGTCTTAACTCACTTCGCCTTTTCGATACTTCTCTTACAGGAAATATGAGTGATGACAGCCAGAACGACTGCACATGGAATGTTATACTTTATCAGAGTATGTCAGGTGATTCTCAGGAGGGAAACAGTACCTTTGAGATGAACGGCGGTACACTTACTGCTAAAAACGGCGGTATGTTCTACACAACAAATACAGAGTCAACGATAACACTCTCAAATGTAAATATAAAATATGCCGACGATAATGATTTCTTCCTCCGCTGCACAGGAAACAACAACCAGAGAGGATGGGGAACATCAGGTCAGAACGGTGCTGACTGCCTCTTTACCGCAGACTCTCAGGAGATGGAGGGCGATGTTATCTGGGATTCCATCAGCAAACTTGATTTTTATATGACAAACGGAAGTAAACTCACAGGTGCTCTTACCGATGATGAGTCATATGCAGGTTCAGGCGGAAGCGGTTATGCAAATGTCTATATCTCAAGCGACTCTACATGGGTTGTGACTAAAGACAGCACACTCACAAAACTTTCATGTGCAGGAAAAGTTGTCGATGAAAACGGAAAAACAGTTACCATTAAAGGTACAGACGGAACTGTATATGTAAAAGGAACATCTTCTATCACTGTGACAGTATCAGAGTACAGCGACAGTGCGGACCTCTCAGGTGCTTCAAAGACAACAAGCTGGTCAGATTATAAGGTAGCAAAATACTCAGGCAGCAGCTCATCTGATGACAGTAACTCTTCTGACGACAGCAGTTCTTCTGACGACAGCAGCTCTTCTGACGACAGCAGTTCTTCTGATGACAGCAGTTCTTCTGACAACAGCAGTTCTTCTACAAGTGCACCTGCTGCCACAGAAACACCTCAGACAACGACTGCACCTACTACTACTAAAACACCTCAGACAACATCAAAAGTAACTGTCAAAGCTTCAAAAGTATTAAGTGCAAAGAGAACTTCCGGCAAGACAAAAGCCGTTGTCAAAGTAAAGAGCGTAAAGGATATAGCAGGTTACCAGATAAGCTATTCAACTTCAAAATCTTTTAGCAAAAATGCAACAAAAACTGTAAACAGCAAAAAAAATAAAATTACCATTTCCAATTTGAACAAAAAGAATGTATATTATATTAAGGTAAGGACTTACAAAACAGTAAGTAAAAAGAAATATTACAGTAAATGGAGTACGGCTAAGAAACTTAATAGGTAATTCCGAAACTGTTTATACTATTTGTTATAGCTTCGCATTTAATTATAGATTATGTCAGTTTCGTAAATACCTAATGTAAGCTAACTATAGGAGGGATATAATATGAAATTGCTGCTGGCTGAAGATGAAGTAGAACTTTCAAATGCACTTGTTGCCATTTTAAGGCACAATCACTATACGGTTGATGCTGTCTACGACGGGCAGACAGCAATAGATTATCTTTTAGTCGAGGATTATGACGGTGTCATCTTAGACATTATGATGCCGAAGAAAAACGGCATTGAAGTTATTAAAGAGCTCAGAGAGAGCGGGAATAATGTTCCCGTTCTCTTTCTGACTGCAAAATCTGAGATTGATGACAGGGTGCTCGGACTCGACCTCGGTGCGGATGATTATCTTACAAAACCGTTTGCGATGAAAGAACTTCTCGCAAGAATACGCTCGATAACACGCAGAAAAACAGAAAACACAAGCACGATTTTAAAATACGGAAATATAAGCCTTGACCAGACAACCGCCACAATGTCAAGTGATAATTCAGACAATTCCATCCGTCTTACAAACAAAGAATTTCAGATGATGGAAATGTTTTTATCATCACCTGAAACCATCATATCAGTTGACAGGTTTTTTGAGAGAATATGGGGCTATGACAGTGACACGGAAACAAATGTTGTCTGGGTAAATATATCAACACTCAGAAAAAGGCTTACATCCCTCAATGCGGATATATGTATAAAGGCAATGCGAAATCAGGGATATGTGTTGACAACAATTCAGAGATAAGATAATCAGGAGGTGACATAATGGTTCAAAAACTCAGAAAACGCTTTATAATTGTTGCGATGCTTTCTACCCTTATCGTTCTTTTGTCCATTATAGGCGGCATGAACATACTTAACTTTCATAAACTGATAAGTCAGGCAGATACCATGACACGCATGATATGTGAAAATGACGGTAAATTTCCGCAAAGCAAGAATGAGCCTGCTCCCAGTGATGACAAGACACCGCCTGATAGCAAAAAC
>JBNMLR010000342.1:0-3383 GCA_050874945.1 Butyribacter sp.
ATATTGTCATTTATATGGTGTGCCGTATTATATAAGAAATCCGGATTTCGAGCCGATAATATGGATTACGGAAAAGTGTTTTCAATAAAAAACATAATTATGATATTTTTTGTAGCTGCGGGATGCTGTATAATGCTTACTTTTCTTTTGAGCGGTCTGACGGCACTTATGCCCGGAGTATTTAAAAATTATACAAAACTTATGTCAAATTTTGAGACGGGAAACATGGCAGTGACACTTGCCTATGCAGTCTTTATAGGTCCGGTATCTGAGGAAATGATTTTCAGGGGGGCGATATTTGACAGATTTTATATCGGTTTTGATTTCCGGGTGGCAAATATATTACAGGCGGCACTTTTCGGTCTTTACCATATGAATCTCGTGCAGGGATTATATGCGTTCTGTCTTGGAATAGTATTAGGGATTATCGTAAAGGCAACAGGGAGCATACTTTGTTCAATGCTCACACATATAATCTTTAACGGGACAAGTTATATCCTGCCGATAGTGCTTGGCAGCGGCAACAATATCATAAATATAACAGTCATGTTTATATTGCTTGTGATAGCGGTTCTTGGAATTTTTGGGATAAAGACATTTGCAGGTGCAGTGACACATGATAACAAAGATTGAAAATAAACAAAAACGGCAGCGCATCTGATGCTGCCAAAAAATAGGAGGGAAATTATGAAGTGGTACGATAAAGCGGTTTTTTATCATATATATCCGCTCGGACTTTGCGGATGCAAAAAGGAGAACAACGGAGAAAAAGAACAGCATTTTGACAAACTCACGCAGTGGTCAGACCATGCGTCAGAGCTTGGATTTACGGCAATATATATCGGACCTTTGTTTGAGTCAGAGGGACACGGATATGAGACTAGGGACTATAAGCAGGTGGACTGCCGTCTTGGAACAAATGACGATTTTAAAAAATATGTTGCACATTGCCATGAAAAAGGTATGCACGTTATAGTGGACGGAGTTTTTAACCATGTCGGAAGAACATTTCCTGCGTTTCAGGATTTGCTCAAAAACCGTGAAAATTCAGCATATAAAGACTGGTTCTGCAATGTGAATTTTGGCGGAAACAATGAGTACAATGACGGACTTTCCTATGAAAACTGGGGCGGCTATAATCTTTTAGTCAAATTAAACCAGAGAAATCCTGAAGTTAAGTCATATCTTTTTGAAGCGATAAAGTTCTGGGTCGATGAATTTGACATAGACGGCATAAGATTAGATGCGGCAGACGTGCTCGATTTTGATTTTATGAGAGAATTAAGGAATTTTACATCGGGATTAAAAGAAGATTTCTGGCTTATGGGCGAGGTTATACACGGTGATTACAGCAGATGGGCAAATGGTGATATGCTTGACAGCGTGACGAATTATGAACTTCACAAAGGTCTTTATTCGGGGCACAATGACCACAATTACTTTGAGATAGCACATTCCGTAAAAAGACTTCTTGGTATATGCGGTGACACGAGATTATATACATTTGTCGATAATCATGATGTGGAGAGGATTTATTCAAAAGTAAACAATAAAGAACATCTTTACAATATTTATATATTATTATACACTCTTTACGGTATTCCGTCGGTATATTACGGTTCGGAATTTGCCATTGAGGGAAAGAAAGAAAACGGCTCTGACTGGAATCTGCGTCCGTGTCTTGAACTTGACGATTTTAAGGATGCGTATGAAAACAATGAGATAACGGCTCTTTGTGCAGAGCTTGGAAAACTTAAGAAAGACTACGAGGTGTTAAGTGCCGGTAAATATGAGGAACTTCTGCTCACGAACAGGCAGTTTGCTTATTCGAGAAGTATTGACACAAAGACTGTTATCGTGGCTTTAAATAATGATGATAACGAAGCCGTTCTTACGATAAATCCACGCACTGAGTATAAGGATGCAAAAATTATCCTTGACGGAATCAATAAGGCAAAAAACGAGGAAGTTGAGTTAAAGACGGAAAATGGAAATGTCGTAGTTAAACTTCCTGCAAATTACGGAACGATAATAGAATTATCATGACAATGAAAAAAACAATGATACAAAAATGAAAGCTGAGGTAAACGACAGATGAATTATGATACGATAAAAGAAGAAATAAAAGATATTGACATTACATTGCCGCCACCGCAGGAAGAACCGGAAAGACAGTATTATTTCATAAAGAAATTGCAGCACTGGATGGAACTTAAAAAAGAAGAAAAAGGCAGAGAACTTACCTGCTGTGTAAATACATTCGGATGCCAGATGAATGCGAGGGATTCGGAGAAGATAATCGGTATCCTGATGACTATAGGTTATAAAGTTGTCGAGGACGAGGACGCAGACCTTGTGATATTTAACACCTGTACCGTAAGGGAAAATGCAAATCTCAAGGTTTATGGCAGACTCGGTCAGTTAAAAAAGATTAAAAATAAAAATCCTGAAATGATAACGATGCTCTGTGGCTGCATGATGCAGGAGGAGAGTGTTGTCGAGAAGATAAAGAAAAGTTACAGAAACGTTGATATTATCTTCGGAACACACAATATATTCAAATTTGCCGAACTCCTTTCGATGAAAGTGCTTGACAGGGCAGAGTCGAAAAAAATGATAATCGATGTGTGGAAAGACACGACAGAGATAGTTGAGGAACTTCCTGTTGAGAGAAAATATCATTTTAAGAGCGGTGTAAATATCATGTTTGGCTGCAACAACTTCTGCAGCTATTGTATAGTGCCGTATGTGAGGGGCAGGGAGAGAAGCAGAGAGCCTGAGGACATAATCGCCGAGATAGAGTGTCTTGTAAAAGACGGCGTTGTAGAGGTCATGCTTCTCGGTCAGAATGTAAATTCATACGGTAAAAATCTTGAAAATCCTATTTCTTTTACAGAGCTTTTGAGGAGAGTTAAAAAGATAGAGGGACTTAAGAGGATTAGATTTATGACTTCACACCCAAAGGATCTTTCAGATGAACTTATAGAGTATCTCGGTGAGTCAAAGAAAGTATGCAAGCAGATGCATCTTCCGTTACAGTCGGGAAGTGACAGGCTTTTACAGAAAATGAACCGTCATTACACAAAAGAGGGTTATCTTGAACTTGTGAGAAAAATAAGAAAAGCCGTTCCTGACATAGCACTCTCTACCGATATAATAGTAGGTTTTCCGGGAGAGACAGAAGAAGATTTTGAGGAGACTATGGATGTAGTTGAAAAAGTGGAGTACGACAGTGCGTTCACTTTTATTTACAGCAAGAGAACGGGAACACCTGCCGCCGCAATGGAAGAACAGGTTGATGAAGCTGCCGTAAAAGAAAGGTTTGACAGACTTCTCGCAAAGGTTCAGGAGATAGCGGCAAAGAAAGCGGCAGAGGATGTAGG
>JBNMLR010000343.1:0-3377 GCA_050874945.1 Butyribacter sp.
TTACTTTTATGCAAAAATATCAACCTTTTTTTAGCACTTCTACCAAAAAATTTGCATATCATTACATATAAAAATAATAGGACATTTTGTAATATGCCAAAAAAAATAAGTTTATTTATATGTTTACTCAGTCTTATATTTACCGGTATCTCCTCATATAAAGCCACCTGCCGTTCCCTTAATGATACATATTTCTTTGACGCATCCCCCTCTGAGACAACAAATTGCGTCATCAAAAAAATTTCCGCCTCTGAAAGTGGCATCAAAAGCTTTTCAAAAACTCCGTCAGGACTTTCTTCCACAGCCTGCTGTGTCATTGAAAAGGACAGCAAACAGATATTGTACGAAAAAAACAGTAATAAAAAACTTCCGATGGCGAGCACTACAAAAATAATGACCTGCATACTCGCACTTGAAAAAGGCAGTCCCAAAGATATAGTGACCGCATCAAAATATGCCGCATCAATGCCTGATGTGCAGCTCAATATGCAAAGCGGAGAACAGTTCAGGCTCGGCGACCTTCTCTACTCTCTTATGCTTGAATCACATAATGATACCGCCGTTGCGATAGCCGAGCATATCGGCGGTTCGGTAAAAGGCTTTGCAAAGCTAATGAACCGGAAAGCCGCTGAACTCGGATGCCGAAAGACACACTTTGTAACTCCTAACGGTCTTGACTCCGACAAGCATTATACCACTGCATACGAACTCTGCCTTATAGCAGATTATGCGTTAAAAAACAGTGATTTCAGAAAGATAATAACTACTCCCTCATACAGTTTTTCCAATATCAGCGGTTCTAAACAGTACAGTGTCAATAACAAAGATGCTTTCCTGTCGCAATATGACGGTGCAATAGGCGTAAAAACAGGATTTACCGGAAAAGCTGGTTACTGCTTCTGCGGTGCTGCAAAAAGAAAGAACACAACTCTTATCTCCGCCGTTCTCGCCTGCGGCTGGCCGCCTAACAAGACTTACAAGTGGAAAGACACCAAAAAATTAATGGACTACGGTTTCAACAATTTTACAAAAGTAAATTTTAAACCTGAGAATAAAAATGTAAAAATAGCCGTAAAAGGCGGTCAGGCACCATACACATATGTAAAACTTAAAGATAATTCGTGTAAACTTATGCTGTCCTCCTCAGACACCGTCACTTATAAGATAAAACTGCCAAGAACAGTTGACGCTCCGGTATCAAAAAACAGTATCATCGGCTATGTAAAACTTTTTATCAACGATAAACTCTACCGTCAGACACCTCTTAGAACCGAAAGTTCGGTAAAAGCTGTTGATAAACATTATATAAGGAACATTCTCATTCACACATTGTGTGGCAATGTCACAGCACAACCCGACTGATGGTGCCATACACCATATTGGTGCATTGTGCAGCAATATCGCTGCACAGCCTGATTGATGGTGTTTTTTACTGTAAAACTGCTTCCGAAAAATCTCCGTTCTGAGCAAGCTCTACCGCCGCACAAATCCTCTTATATATAATAGAAGAAATCTCAACGGATTTTTTATCTTTATATTCATCGTACAGCATAGGCTTGAGATAGAACACCTCTGTTTTTACTTTTCTAAGGCTCCAAAGGTCAAAAACTTTCCACGAATCGACTATAGCAACTGGAACAATCGGAGCCTTAGCTTTCATTGCACTCTTAAACGCACCCGGTTTAAATTCATCGACATAATTTCCATTTCTGTGTTCATAACCGCCCGACGGAAAAATAATAAACTTCCGTCCCTCTTTTACTTCCTCTGTCACCTCTTTAATTATCCCTGCCGCCTGTTTTAAATTGTCAAGCTTAAGTCTTTTTCCCTCGACAAGGTCGATAAACTGCTTAACCAGAGGTCCGTGGCTTCTCGCATCATCCATCACGACCGAACAGGGTTTATCATGCGTGTGCATTATCCCAAGTGCATCGTACTTTCCCTGATGATTTGAAAACATGACATATCCGCCCTCCTTAGGCAGATTTTCCATTCCAAATCCCTCCGTTGTTATACGCCCTGTTTTTTTCATAAGATTTATCGCATACCTGTCATACTCATAACGGAACTGTTCAGAATATTTTTCAGGATGCCTTGAATAATACCCCATTTTCGGAATCATCCATGCTCTATATAAATTACCTGCTATCACATAAATAAATCTCAACAAACTACTTCACCTTTTCCTTATTAATATCGCTTTTTCATCTTCCCGTATATGATATTTATAACTCCCGAACCACTATCGTAAAAAGCAACCAAAAATCCGCAATATACAGTAACATACTTTGAAAAAATTTACAACTGCTATTTTTTATAATCCTGTAACAGCTATCCTCACTTTGCTTTCGCACAAATAAACATAAGCGGCTGGCAGCGTGTTTACAGTTTTATGAATTTAAGATATAAAAGGCTGAACTGTTACCTTTTCTTCTATATCATGTTTCTTCTTGAATAATAAGCAGTTTTTGTTTAAAATATAGCTTGAATAAAAAAATACAGATAATTGTGAAACTAATCGTGTTATATTAATTACATGATATTGAAATCAAAAGTATTTTCACCTTAACTGATGCCACGGACTACTATCTATTGCATCATAATATACCATGACGGTTTTGCAGACACATATCAAAAAATAATGAAATGAGGTTATTATAAATGGCACTTGACGGAATCGTTATATCAAGTCTTGTGGATGAACTTGATACAAATATCACAGGCGGGCGTATCACAAAGATATCCCAGCCCGAAAAAGACGAACTTTTACTTACCATAAAACGAAGCACACAGGATGAAAACGGCAAAACGGTACGAAGCACAAAAAGACTCACCATTTCGGTAAATCCAAGTCTTCCGCTTATATATCTCACTGATGCCAACAAAACATCACCACTCACGGCACCTACTTTCTGCATGGTACTCCGAAAACACTTAAACAACTGCGGTATTGTTTCCGTATCCCAGATGGGACTTGAAAGGGTCATACGATTTGAACTTGAACATCTGAATGAAATGGGTGACCTTTGCAAAAAATTTCTTTATGTCGAACTGATGGGAAAACACAGCAATATCATATTCTGTGATGATAACAATAAGATAATCGACAGCATAAAACATATATCACTTCTTGTAAGTTCAGTCAGAGAGGTACTTCCGGGCAGAGAATATTTTATCCCCGACACACAGCATAAATATGACCCATTTTCAATTACCGGGGATGAGTTTATAAATAATGTACTCTCAAAGCCGCTCCCTCTCTCAAAAGCGGTATATACTTCAATAACAGGTTTTAGTCCGCTTATGGCAAACGAACTGATATACAGGGCATCTCTTTCCGATAAAAATAACACTCAGGAATTAAGTGATATGGAAAA
>JBNMLR010000344.1:0-3374 GCA_050874945.1 Butyribacter sp.
AGCGATGACAGTGCAGCTTTACAGAAAAATGCAAACTTCTCTATATCCTCATGTATATAACCATATGGTTTTGGTCCCGCAAAATAAAATTCATTATCTATAAAATAAAATGTAATACCATTATACTGCAGTTCCATGATTCCTACATACTGTTTACGCCACGCCAGGTCTATGTAAAAATGTGTTTTGTAAACCATCTTGTTTTTCCACTCATCCGGAATACACGCATATTTTGGAATCATAACTCTGACATCATACTTTTTCTTATCAAAACATTTAGGCAGTGAACCTACAACATCTGCCAATCCTCCCGTTTTGATAAATGGAGTACTCTCCGATGCTACAAATAAAATATTCTTCAATACAACCAACCTCCTTTGCCAATGTTTATATACATTATAAACCAAATCAGCGGCTCTGAAAAGTATTTTATCTGTTAAACTATCATTTTACTGTTCATTTTATACTCAAGACGTATTTTATCTGATATTAATGCGACAAACTCTGAGTTTGTAGGTTTTCCTTTGCCTGAACTTACCGTATATCCAAATAATTCTTCAATCGTATCTACCTTTCCCCTGCTCCATGCAACCTCAATGGCGTGTCTTATCGCCCTCTCAACACGGCTTGATGTAGTCTTGTGGTTTTTAGCTATTGTTGGGTACAATCTTTTAGTTATCGCACCAAGCATCTCGTCATCATTGACCGACATTATTATTGCATCTCTGAGATATTGGTACCCTTTTATATGTGCCGGAACTCCTATCTCATGAATTATGTCTGTTACATCTGCTTCAAGATTGTACGATGATTTTTTAAGCATATTTTTTCCATTCTCATATACTGTATTTATCACATGATTTTGTGCACTCTCCTCATTTGCCGCTGTTCTTATTCTCGAAAGTACCATCTGGGTATCAAACGGTTTTAAAATATAATATGCTGCACCAAGTGCAAATGCATTTTCCGTAACACTTTCCTGACTGACAGCCGAAATAACAATTATCTTTGGAACTGAAGTTATTTTTTTCTTCTCTTTAAGTCTCTCCATAACACCGAGTCCGTCAAGTCTCGGCATTATAAGATCAAGTAAGACCACATCCGGATTATGGATTTCGATTTTTTTAAGAGCCTCCTCACCATCTGCTGCTGTCGCGATCACATCCATATCTGTTTCTTTTGTAATAGCATCCTTAAGTAAATTTACAATTCTACTGTTATCGTCAACTACTAATACTTTGATGTTGTCCATATTTACCTCCAAATTCGACTATTTGTTTTTCTTCTTCTAGATATTATGCCCTATCACATCATAATTCAACGGTAAACACGCTCTACATTTCGACCTTTAAACGCTATTTTTCTTACACTTTACTATATATCTTCATGTTCTTACATTTTCTGACAACATCATTCTACTTATTACGGCTTATACTTATTCTAAGAGAGCATCCTTTCAATAAAAATCCCATATCCTTTTACGGGATCATTTACAAAAACATGGGTTACTGCACCGATTATCTTTCCATCCTGTATGATCGGTGACCCACTCATTCCCTGCACGATACCGCCTGTTTTATTTAAAAGTCTCTCATCAGTAACTTTGATTATCATATCCTTATTTTCTCTTGAATTCTGATATATATTGCATATCTCGACTTCATATTTATCTGTTTCTTTTCCCAACTGACATAATATATCTGCTTTTCCTTTTTTTATATCCTGTTTCAGTGCAATGGGAAGTGCATCTTTTTTCTGATATAGATAAGCTGTCTCTCCGGCTGTCATTTTTCCCTTTATACCTGAATTTTTATTGCTCATTATACTTCCCAGACGGCATCTGTCAGATAACTCCACGCTTCCTGATATTTGTCCCGGACTTCCCTTTTTACTCGGTATAACCATATTCACATCAGCTTTATACAACCCGCCTGCCGATATATCGACCAAGAGTCCCGTATCTGCATCCGCAATGCCATGACCTAAAGCTGCATACAGATTATCCTTTGTAATATAGGTTATCGTCCCTATCCCCTCTGTGTCCTCTCTAAGCCATGTCCCTATCTTGAACTTTCCGTCATCCGCTTCAATACACTTCATCTTGACGAATATCTTTTCATTTCCTCTGCGTACTTTCATCCGTATTGAAGCTTTATCTTTATTTTGCAAAATACTTTCTATATCCTCTATGGATGAAACATTCTTTCCATCGACCTGATATATATAATCACCTGTCTGAAGTATATTTTTTGCAGGACTGTACTCAACACCATCCTTTCCACGCACATTTGCCGTTCCAAGAACCATTACTCCTCTCGCATTTACATAAATGCCTACTGCCCGTCCTGACGGCATAAGCTTCTGTTCCCTGACAACATTAAACTTAATGTTCTTATAATGTATCAGTCCAAACAGCTTAAGTTCTGCTTTGCAGCTTCCGTAACTTTTTCCTGCCGTCACTCTCATCATTCCGCCCGTTCCCGGATTGCTCATAACTTTTATGCAGGTATTTGAAGTATTTTCACATTTTACCGGAAGATTAAAATCAAATGATTGCTCAGAATTTGCGACTATGTTTATATTTGTAGGTATTTTACGGTCAAGATACCAAATATAATATAATACCGATAATACTATATCCAGTACCAAAGCCCCGATAAGAAATAACTGATAATACTTCTTTTTCTGCATCTTTATATCCTCCACCAAAAAGCATATTTCCAATTTTGCCCTTTGAAAATATACAATATTTATATCTGATATAATCCGCAAAATATTAAAAAGTATTCAAAACTAACTCGCCTTTTTATAATTTATTTTTTCAATGTCTGCAAGCTGTTTCATTTCTCTTGCACTCTCCAGTACGGCATCGGTAATCTTTGCTCCTCCGAGTATTCTTGCTATCTCCTCTACTATCTCATCGCCTTTTAACTGCCTTATAACTGTACTCGTCTTATTTGATGAATTATTTTTTTCAATGAGATAGTTATGGTCCGCCATCGCAGCTATCTGTGCAAGGTGTGATATACAGATAACCTGATGTGAACACCCTATAAAAGCCATCTTTTCAGCTACTTTCTGTGCCGTGCGTCCACTGATACCAACATCTATCTCATCAAATATCAATGTACCTATCGAATCATGTTCAGCTAAGACTGCTTTTATTGCAAGCATGATTCTTGAAAGTTCACCGCCTGATGCAGCCTGACCGATAGGTTTTAAATTTTCACCGGGATTTGTTGAAATCATAAATTCAACTTCATCCTTTCCTTTTGAATTAAACTCATCAAGTTCCCTGACTGCGATTTCAAATTTTACCTGCAGGAAATTTAAGTCTATAAGTGCATCAGTTATCCTCTTTTCAAGTTCTGCAG
>JBNMLR010000345.1:0-3348 GCA_050874945.1 Butyribacter sp.
AAATCTAAACACTACCTCAAAAAGTCACTCTTTACAACGCATCATTCCTGCCCGCCATCTGAAACATTTACTTTTTCATTTATATGCTCGTCACCGTCAACAGATACACTTACTTTATATGGTTTCCGACATTTTTTTGCCCCCTCAAACATATCCTCAACAAGCTTTTCAGCTCTCATATCAGCTTTTTTCACCATATCTGTCTCATCTATCTTTTCCCTGCATTCGCTTTCTGCCTGTTTAAGTCCCTGCCTGACAAACTGCTTTCCTTCTAATTTATTCCACGAAACCTCATCCCATTTAATGCTGCTTTTTAATATATTTATATCAACCGCATCTGCTGCCGGAAGTTTAATATCTATCGTCCTTTTATCATCATCAACCTTAACTTCCGCTTTAGAAAGGTCAACCCCGACTTTAACCTCCGCCTTATACTCCATAAGTGCAACCTCATCGAGAACATCTATGAACCATTCATTCCTCACCTCAGTGATACCATTATATGTGGTACTGAGCACTGCAAGTTCACTAATTCCTTTCACCTTTTCAGAATATACATTAGAATAGGAAACTTTTGGTTCTGCTTTCTTTGCAAAATGAACTTTCAACAAAATCCCGCCCAAGACAAGAACGCAGACCAATACTGTAATTATAATACATTTAATCTTCTTTCCAAGTCCGAAAAACCATCTAAAAATAAACATAAAATCCTCATTTCCACTAATCTCCAGCAATCGGAGATACTCCAAAAAACATTATGATGTACTTAACCAGCATCAAGACAGCCACCCCTAAATTAAGGTTGTTTACACCACTGGTATAAATAGTACCACTATACTAACTTACACAAAATAATTTGTCAAATCCATGCTCTTTTTAATTGTCTGATTTTGGCATAAACATATCTGTATTTTATCGGTAATGATATTTACAAAATTAATGATGTTTACGAAATCATTCAACCAACTTTTTGTAAAACATATATCAAATCACAAAACTTTTCAGACAGCACACAGGGACAGACGAAAACCTCATCTGCCCCTGCTTATACTTCACCGCATAACTTAATTCATTTATCCTCTCATAGGAAATAGACCACACTCAACACCGTAAAATAAACATATAAAATTATAAGGCTGTTACTTTGCAACCGACGCAACTATCTGCATCTTTCCATCAAGTTCGACCGTGTCACACTCACTCGTTATGACAAAGTTGCTTCCCTTTTCTATCTTATTTCCGTTTATCGTGCCGCTGCCCTCAACTACCGTCATAAGGACAAAGTCGGCATCCTGTGTAAATTCAATGTTGTCATTTACATTTATCTTGAACACCTTATAATATTCACAGTCGATAAACTGCTGCAAGCTGTTTTTGCCCTCTGTAAATTTTTCCTCGATAACACTATCGTCCGCTGTTTTTGCAGGTACATTTATTACATCAAAACTCTGTTTGATATGCAGCGGTCTTAATTTTCCGTTGCTCAGCCTGTCATAATCATAGACTCTATATGTAATATCGCTGTTCTGCTGTGTTTCAAGAATAAGTGTTCCGCCTTTTATCGCATGAACCGTTCCCGGGTCTATCTGCAAAAAATCTCCTTTTTTGATAGGAATTTCCCTTATAAAATCGTTCCAGCGTTTTTCGTTCACCATATCTTCGAGTTCTTTTTTTGTCTTTGCATTATGACCGATAACTATCTTCTCGTCCTTTTTGCAGTCAAGGATGTACCAGCACTCCATCTTTCCGAACGAACCGTTCTCATGTTCTTTTGCATATGTATCGTTTGGGTGCACCTAAATACTTAAGTCGTTCTTGGCATCAATTATCTTTACAAGGAGAGGAAACCTTACACCTTTTGCATTGCCAAAAAGTTCCCTGTGCTCATCCCAGAGTTTAGAGAGTTTTTCGCCCTTGAAATCTCCGTTCGTGACCGTGCAGTTTCCGTTCTGGTGTGCTGCAATCCCCCAGCACTCTCCTATGTCATCACCCTCAACATTATATCCGAAATCGTCATGCAATCTCGTTCCACCCCATACATTGTGCGTAAACACCGGCTCTAAAAATAAAATATCCTGTTTCATCTCGTTTTCTCCTTTCCACATTTCCTGCCTATTCTTTATTAAAAATTTCCGAAACTATCGTAATCTGAAATTAAATTGTGCAAATATCCCACCTGATTTTGGGCGCACTTAATACACCCCCGAAGCATCGGGGATGTTTAAGTACAGATATTCAATTAACTGTTTTGTGATTTTTTATGAATTATTGAATTTGCTGAATTTTTACTGCCTGCCGCACTTTAAATACAGATATTTTCAATCTGCCCTGCTGCTTTCCTTATAGCTTTAAATGCGAGCCTCAATTATTTTACTTTTTCTATCTTCGACCTATTTCTGTGTCCTGTTCTGTCACCTTACTGTTTTTCTTTATATAATCAACTATCTCGTCAAGTTTTGTGAACGCAAGTCCTACATAACTGTCTGCCGCACCGTAATATACTGCTATCTTTCCTGTCTCGCTGTCATGTATCGTCGCACATGGGAAGCATACATTTGGCACAAATCCTCTCTCCTCGTACCATTCTTCCGGAGTGAGAAGGAAGTTTTCACAACGGTACTTAACGATTGACGGATTGTCTATATCAAGTATCGCACCGCCGATTGAATATACGTATCCGTTACAGGTTCCGCTTACACCGTGGTAGAATAAGAGCCATCCCTCGCTAGTCTCGATAGGAGCTACACCGCCGCCTATCTTAAGCGACTGCCACCACTCTGAACCTTTTCCCATAACATGGCGGTGTTTTCCCCAGTATGTAAGGTCAGGACTTTCGCTTATGAAAATATCACCAAACGGTGTGTGTCCGCTGTCCGACGGTCTTGACAGGAGCATAAAGTTTCCATTTATCTTTCTTGGGAACAATACTGCATTTCTGTTAAACGGCAGGAACGGATTTTCAATTCTTGTAAATGTCTTGAAATCTGTCGTTTTCGCCATTCCGATAGCTGCACCGTAAAAATCCTGACACCAGATTATATAATATGTATCTTCGACCTTTACAAGTCTAGGGTCATACGCATAAACCGGCATAAACGGTTCGCCGTTCTCGTCGACAAAATTTATCTTATCCTTTTCAAAATCCCAGTGAATGGCATCTTTGCTTCTTCCAAGATAAATATAAGGAACTCCGTTTGTCTGCTCTCCACGGAACACTCCGATAAATTCACCCTCATACGGGATAACTGCACTGTTAAATATTCTTGCCACTCCCTCGACCGGGTTTCTTCCTATTATAGGGTTCTCTGTATATCTCCATATAGGAGCACCTTTAAGTCCTTCCGGCTT
>JBNMLR010000346.1:0-3336 GCA_050874945.1 Butyribacter sp.
GTCTGTAAGTCCGACAGCATCACCGTCCTCAAATCCGGCAACGACACCTGCGGTAACACCGACAGACACCCCAACGGAAAAACCGACGGATGCCCCAACAGAAAAGCCGACGGACGCGCCAACAGAGAAACCGACGGACGCACCAACGGAAAAGCCGACAGATGCCCCAACGCAGAAACCGACAGATGCCCCAACGGAAAAGCCGACAGCGGCACCGACAAAGACACCGTCTGAAATGTCCGTGAAGTACAACAGTGATGAGATTTTTGTTGCTAAAGGAAAGGGCACGACTTTAAGTGTTACGGCGGATAAAAATATCAGTGTCGTATATGAGTGGTACAGAGGTGATGATGACACAAAAGTTATCGGTGACTCAGCAAGTTATAAGATAAGCAAAATATCAAAAATCGGAACGGTTGACTATTACTGTCTCGTAAAAGCTGATGGCTATAAAACGGTAAAATGTGATTTTAAGGTTACCGCCTACAACAGCAGTCTCACGATAGCGTGGGGAAGTTCAAAGAACATCAAAGATATATTTGGTTCGCAGAGAACGGTGTCAGGGATAACGATACCGTCGAAATACAAAAAATATCTCTCAAAGAATGTCAAGTCGGGAAAGATTACGGCGGCAAATTATACAAAGGATAAAGTGACTGTCACATATATAATCGGAAAGAAAAAAATAAAGGTAAGCGTCAGCTTAAAAATTCCGACAGTCAGTTATTCGGCAAGATATGTAAAGAAAAAGCAACGGCTTGAAATAAAGCTTGATAATTTTGCAATGAAACATCTTGGAAATATATATCTGATGATGAAAGGAACAAAGTGGACATCGCAGAGTTACAGACTTAAAAATAACAGCAAAAAGCTGACCGGGACAACAGTTGTGATAGGGCAGCTTGCAAAACCGGTAAAGAGGATTGAACTTAAGTTTAATCTGAATACGAAAAAGAAAACGGCAAAAGTATGGAAGTGTTCTGACACATCAAAGAAAAATTTAGTTAAGCAGGTAAAGTGAGGATGATGGCATGAAAATATGTATGGGATGTATGAATGAAATATCCGATGATGAGAAGATATGTCATTTGTGCGGTTATGACCAGTCAAATGTCAGGGAAAAATCGTATTATCTTGATCCGGGCAGCATTATCGGTGGAAAGTTTATTATCGGAAAGGCAATCGGGTACAACGGATGCACGATAAAATATCTTGGTTACGATGCTGAAAAAAATGAGAAAGTAATCATCAGTGAGTATCTTCCGGGTGATTTTTCAACACGTTCCGAGAACGAGAGTGACATTACCATTTATTCAGGTGATGCGTACGAGCAGTTTGCAAAAGGCCTTGAGACATTTCTAAATGACGGAAACAGGATACAACAGCTTGGAAAAGTTGAAGGGACAACAGGAGTGTTCGACTGCATTGCACAAAATGATACAGGTTATATCGTATCTGAGTATATCAAGGGTCAGACTTTAAAAGAACTCCTCACAAAGGGAGAAAAATATACACCTGAACAGACAAAGAAAATGATGCTGCCTGTCTTAAAGGGACTTGCAAAGATACATAAGACAGGGCTGATACATAATGATATATCACCTGAGAGCATAATCGTTGCAGATGATGATAAAAAAGCATACCTTACGGATTTTGGTTCAGCAAAATTTGCGACAACCTCAAATTCAAAGAGCCTTGCAATCATATTGAAACAGGGTTATGCGGCGGAAGAACAGTACAGAAGCCGTGGAGAAAAAGGAACATGGACTGATGTTTATTCACTCGCGGCTGTCATGTATAGGATGATAACAGGTGAAGTACCTCCCGAATCGGTTGACAGGGCATTGTCTGATGAGATAAAAGAACCCTCTAAATCAGGTGTTAAGATAGAAACTTCAACGGAAAATGCACTTATGAACGCACTCAACGTATTTCGTGAGGACAGAACGGCAGATGCAGAGTCATTTTATGAGGAACTTATATCTTCTGACACCAAAAGAAAAAAAGTAAAACAGGCAAAGCGTGACAACGGAAAGACACCGGTATGGATAAAAGGCATGATAGCGGTGATGAGCTGCGTTGTGGCAGTTGGACTTATATTTGTGATAAAGAGTATGAATGGTCTTAAGAGCAGCAACCGTGGAACATCTGAAGAAAAATTTAAGATTGTAAGTGAAGTAAAAAACGGAAACATAAGCCTGTCAAAGTTTGACAGTGAGTGGAAAGACTTTGGTTTTGATAAGAAAAACAGAAGTGTCGAGTACAGATATGACCCAAATGTAGAAGAAGAAACGGTTCTTGCATATGAGGATATGACAAAGGATGTGCTCAAAGACGGCAGGACATTCTCGGAAGTCAGGGAAAAACTTAAAAATAATTCCCGTATTTATGCAAATGTGATAGTTGCGAGCACAAAAAAGATTTCATTTTCCGACAACTGGCTTAAAAACTGTACCAAGAGCAGATGGGCAGGAGAAGTAAGCACACAAAAGCACATTCAGGAGACGGAAGATGTATATAAGAGAAGCTGCATTCCAAAGGGAGTGACGCTTGAACCGGGTGATGACTCTGCGGCATATGGAACGATTGCAAAGATTACATATGACGGAGATACAAAGACAATAGACATAGACAAAATCCGTGAGGAAAACGCATCGGATGTAAAAAAGGCGGACGAGCAGATAAAACTCGAAACGGCAAAACTTAGCGGACTTGACATAGCAAAGAGTGGGATAAAATTTATCTACCACACGGGTGCCTACTATTCAATGTCAGCAGGTTTGTGCAAAAAATATGGAGACTTTAAAGGTAAGAATATATCAGATATAAGATTTGTGTTCAGCAAGAGTGCAAAGGAGCACAAAAATGAAGATAAAACTAAATTACGGGCACTAAAGTCTGACAAATATTCAGGGGAATATGTAAGTTTTAAATATCAGAAAGGGACGATAATAGATGTTTTATCCAAAGGCTTGAAAAATCAAAAGGGATATGACGGAAGAAACGATGATTCTGATAATGGTGACGGAAAGCTGTTTGGGACGGTTTACAAATATGTTCCTGTAAACAGCAGACTCACGGTACGGGAGATAAAAAACATTGCCGCACAGGCAGGGGCAGAGCTTAAGACAAAATATCCTGCCGATTATATCGTTGATGCGGTGACGGTAAATGGAAAAAGTGGCATAACGGAATTTAAGAGCGGTGACAGGCTTACGGTAAGTGCAAGACCAAAACCTACCCCAAAGCCGACGCCAAAACCAACAAAGAGAGTGGTGACTGACAGCAATAAACCGGCGAAAAAACAACCGTCAGTGAAAAGAAGAAGTACACCAC
>JBNMLR010000347.1:0-3336 GCA_050874945.1 Butyribacter sp.
GAACCAATACGCTCAAGGGAAGATTGCATACCACAAGTTTGAGTGCTGCCAAAAAATATCCCTTTATCGTATTTTCAAATATGGCTGCAAGTTCAAACACATACACAAATACTGCCACTCCAAACACAAGGAGCGTGATACATCCGCCGTACATCAATGAATTAAAACTTCCCGGTGCTTTGTGCAAAAGATACATATCAAAAAACAATACTCCAAAAAACAGCCAGAATATGAGTGACAAAAACATACCGTTCTTAAATTCTGCTTTAAAAGCATTAAAATAAGTTCTGACTATACCCTGTTCCGTATCTGAACGCATCTTTTCGATAACGGTATATAGCGCAACGGTTGACGGACCTATCGTCACAAGAAAAACGCTCGTGAGCAGCCAGACTATATTTAAGACTGCCATGTCACATACCCTTGTAAGAATACGGGCAACTTTATTGTCAGGTTTTAAAACTTCTTTTATATCTGCCGCCATTCTTCATGCCTCCTCTGTAAGCACATGAACATATTAACTTAACTTAAAAAATATCATAATTTAAGTAACTTGTCAATCGTCCACATTTCAATCACTGCATCTCTGCAAATGGATTATCTCCGCCTTAAAATCTCCCCACAGTCTTTTTATGATAAAGCCGCCGTTCATAAGTGCATCTGCATCATAGACCTTTCCGTCTGTCTCATATTTTGCCGAAACATCAAGTCCCTTAAGTTTCACTCGTCTGCTGTGCATATTCGGCTGTGCGAGCACCTGAACGAATACAACTATCACTTCGCTCTTATCCTTTGCGACTATCTCATAGCAGTCAAAATAATTGTTGCTCTGGTATGATGATATGCGGTAATAATCTCCCGTCTGTATTAGCGGACAATACTTTTTGTAAGTCTCTACCTGTGAAGCTATCATATTTCTGTCCTCCTCAGGTATCTTTGTCACATCAAGCTCATATCCGAAAGTTCCCGCCATTGCGATAACACCTCTCGTCTCAAACGGTGTAATCCTGCCGACCGTATGGTTAGGACAGTCTGACACATGAGCACCTATAACGGAAAGCGGATACATAAGTGCCGTGCTCTCCTGTATTGCAAGTCTCTCTATCGCATCCGTGTCATCCGAACACCATATCTGAGGACTGAAATACAACATTCCCGGATCAAATCTCGCTCCGCCGCTAGAACAGTTTTCGAGAAGAAGATAAGGAAATTCTTTTAAGAGTCTGCCCTGAAGTTCATATACCGCAAGGGTATGTCTGTGCATTATCTCGCCCTGTCTGTCAGCATCGAGCACATTGCTTCCCACATCAGTAAACGGACGGTTCATATCCCATTTCACATACTCAATATTTGCCGAACGCAAAATATTCGCAACCGACTCATATACATACTCGACAACCTCTCTGTTACTGAGGTCAAGTATAAGCTGGCTTCTTACCTGTCCCGGCTCTCTGCCCTCGATATGAACAGCCCAGTCCGGATGTTTTTTATAAAGTTCAGACTCAGGAGAAATCATTTCAGGCTCAAACCATATTCCAAACTTCATACCGAGCGAATTTATATTGTCGACAAGTTTCTTTAAACCGCCTTTTAACTTATCTTCGTTTACGACCCAGTCACCGAGACTTGTCCTGTCATCGTTTCTCTTTCCAAACCAGCCATCATCGAGAACGAGCATTTCTATTCCGTGCTTTGATGCCTCTTTTGCTATGTCAAATATCTTCTTTTCATCAAAATCGAAATATGTACCCTCCCAGTTATTTATAAGTACAGGTCTTTCACTGTAGACCCATGACTTTCTGATAAGATGCTCTCTATACAGGTCATGGAATGTCGAAGTCATTTTGTCAAGACCTGCATCAGAATAGACAGTAACAACCTCAGGTGCGGCAAAACTCTCACCTGCTTCAAGTTTCCAGCAGAAGCCGTTTGGATTTATACCCATTGCAAAACGCTGTGTCCCAAACTGTGCCTTTTCTACAAATGATACAAAGTTTCCTGAATACACAAAGTTCATCGCATATACATCACCAGTTTCCTGTGTTGACCCCTCTGAGACAACCGCCATAAAAGGATGCTCCTGATGGCTTGATATACCTCGTGATGACTCAACGCTGTGATAACCAAATCCGACTCTCTGTCTGTCTATTCTTCTCTCCCTCGCCCATGAACCGTGAAGCGTTATGTAGTCATGCGGCTCATATCCAAGTTCGAGACACGCAGATAATACTTTCCCGATATATAACGGCTTATCACCGTAATTTGTTATGACAGCACTTCTCATCACCGCATCATTGCCCTCAAAAACAGAATATCTGAGTTCAACCTCCAGTTTTAACACATCATCTTTTAATATGATGCAAAGCGTCTGTGCACCGTCTCCAAATGTTGACGGAAGTCCCTCAAGTTCCGGCTTACCGTCGATTATCTTATAATAGTCATAAAAAAGTTCCACACCTGTCTTTCCGATAGTGTCGGCAGCTTCTATGCAGCTCTGTCTGAAATCACCCATACCAGCCGTCGGGTATTCCATGGGAAGTCTGTCAAGAAATGATGATTTTTCTCCATAATTTACATGAATATCCTTAAGATACTCCTGATCCATATCGAGCAGATACGCAAGATGCGTGCCTGAAAGTTTCTTTCCATAATAGATGTGTACGAGATATTTTTCATCAACTATACCCATCACATAACTGTTATTTTCCGTGTCGATTTTAAATATGTTTTCTTTCTCGTCAAAAACTATCATTACATTCTCCATTCTTTTTAAATTTACTTTTTGCTTTCTTCCTTTCAGCCAAAAATGTCTTTTCGCTCAGTTTTTTCTCTTATTTTTATTCAAAAAACAGCTTATCTTTTAACTTGCTCTATACCAAATCTTCTTTTATGGCTTCAAGTTTTTTCTCTGCATCTTCGATGCTCTCACCTTTTACACCGTAGTAGAATTTAATCTTAGGCTCTGTTCCTGACGGACGAACACAGCACCATGCGTTGTTTTCAAGTTCATAGTATAATACATTTGATTTTGGAAGTCCTGTCGTGCCTGTCTCACCCGTAACCATATCCTTGACTTCGTCACTCTGGTAATCACGCATTTTGAGCACCTTAAATCCTCCCATGACTATTGCAGGATTTTCTCTCTTTTCACGCATCATGTTCTCAATCTGTTCTGCTCCGTCTATGCCTTTCTTGGTGATAGTAGAAAGTCCCTCTTTATAATAACCGTATTCCTTATACATATCCTGCATCGCATCGCAGAGCGTCATGCCCTTGAGTTTATAATATGCTGCAACTTCACAGAGCATCATAACGGCAACGCAGGCATCTTTATCC
>JBNMLR010000348.1:0-3325 GCA_050874945.1 Butyribacter sp.
AAACTCAAGGACGGTGTTTATGCGAGAGATCTTATCCTTACTATAATAGGAAAGATTGGAGCAAACGGTGCGAATTATATGGCTATGGAGTTTGGCGGTGAGGGACTTAAAACTCTCAACATGAGCGACAGAATTTCAATCTGCAACCTCTGTGTTGAAGCCGGTGCTAAAACAGCACTTATGGAAGTTGACGATATAACGCTTGATTATCTTAAGGAGCATGGAAGAAAGCCAAAACACAGCTTTTCAAGTGATGCTGATGCTAAATTTGCAAAAGTTTATGATATAGACCTCGGTGAGATTGAGCCGATCGTTGCAAAACCTCATTTTGTGGACAGCGTAGTACCTGCAAAAGAATGTTTAGGAACTCATATTGACGAGGCATTTCTTGGTTCATGCAATAACGGACGAATTGAGGATCTCCGTGTTGGTGCAGAGCTTATCAAAGGAAAGAAAGTTGCTCCGCTTGTCCGTTTCCTTGTAGTACCGGCAAGTGCGGCAGTTTATGAGCAGGCACTTAAAGAGGGCATCATCGACATATTTATGGAAGCAGGAGCAATAGTTATGAATCCAAACTGCAGCGTATGCTGGGGAAGCTGTCAGGGTGTTATCGGTGAAAATGAAGTTCTTATAAGTACGGGAACAAGGAACTTTAAAGGCCGTGCAGGACATAAAGACTCATTTATCTATCTTGCGTCAGCCGCAACGGTGACAGCATCAGCGATAAAGGGCGAGATTACAACATCAGATTGTTATAAACAAAGCCTGATGTTTTGGACATTGTTGTAGACAAATCATATGTTACAGATATTGTTATAAATAAAGCCTAATATTGTGGATATTGTTGTTATTAAATTTCAGAGCTGTTATTTATAGTTTAACACTAACAATGAAGTCTAACACTTCTATTGTATGTATAGAGCAATAGTGGTGGGTACATAAGTAGTGTTATTAGCAGGCAGCAGAGCGGATTGCTAATATCCGCTTGACAAAATAAGTGACCGTTTATGGCTGGTTACTTTATATCGAAAAAAGCATACAAAGTAATTACGAAAAATATAACTTTATTCTTATTAATATGAAGAAACAAAAATGATAGACTTAATACAAGTCTGAATATAACGAAAAGAGGAAAAATACATGGCACAGTTTAGTGGAAAAATCTGGGTGCTCGGTGATGATATAGACACGGATATTATTATTCCAACTGAGTACCTTGCATTAGAGACAGTCAATGATATGGCAACATATGCGTTCTCACCACTCAGACCGGAGCTTGCGGCACAGATTAAAGAGGGTGACATTATCGTTGCCGGAAAGAATTTTGGCTGCGGTTCTTCGAGAGAACAGGCACCTGAGATTATAAAAGCACTTGGTATCAAATGCGTTATCGCAAAATCATTTGCGAGGATATTTTTTAGAAATTCAATTAACAATGGTCTTTTACTTATCGAGAATGATAAACTTCACGATGATGTAAAAGAGGGTGACAGTGTTACGGTTACAGTTAATGAAAATATAGAGTACAACGGAAATAAATATCCTATAGCATCACTTCCGGATAATCTTGTTAAGATAATTGATGCAGGCGGACTTGTAAAAGCAATGCGTAAATTAAATGGATTAGACTAGGAGGTAAGTTATGGGTTCAACGATTATTGAAAAAATCATTAGAAATAATGTCGGCAAGGAAGTAAAGCCGGGAGAGATAGTTACCGTAAATGTTGACAGGGTTATGATACATGACATCTTTATTCCGTTTGTTGCCTCAAAGTTTGAGGAGATGGGATTTACGAAGATATGGGATCCTGACAAGGCGGTTCTTATATATGACCATCTTGTGCCTGCAAGCCAGGTTGATGATACAAGACATTTCCGTATTGGAAATGAATTTGTGGAAAAATATGGAATGAAAAATATCCACCGTTCAGACGGAATATGTCATCAGCTTATGACAGAAGCAGGATATGTTAAACCTGGAAACATAGTTTTTGGAACAGACAGCCATACTACTACATATGGATGTGTTGGTGCATTTTCATCGGGAATCGGTTACACGGAGATGGCAAGTATTCTTGGAACGGGAACGCTCTGGATTCGTGTACCTGAGACTATCAAAGTAAATATCACGGGAAAACTTCCTGACAATGTGATGGCTAAGGACATTATTCTGAAACTTATCGGAGATTTAGGTGCTGACGGAGCGACATACAAGGCACTTGAATTTGCAGGAGATACAGTTGAAAATATGTCGGTGGCTTCAAGAATGTCAATGTCAAATATGGCGATTGAAGCAGGAGCAAAATGTGCATTATTTACACCTGACGAGAAAACGGCAGAGTATTGCGAGATAGAACTTACTGACGAGCAGAAAGATTTAGTCGGTGACAGTGATGCTGTCTATTCAAGAGTTATAAATTATAAAGCGGAAGATTTAGTGCCTGTTATGGCTTGTCCTTCAAATGTTGACAATGTAAAACCAATTTCAGAGATTGAGGGAAAAGAGATAGACCAGGTATTTATCGGTTCATGCACAAACGGAAGACTTGAGGATCTTATGGCAGCGGCGGAAATACTTAAGGACAAGCATATAGCACCTTTTGTAAAACTTATCGTTACACCTGCGAGCCGCAAGATTTACAGACAGGCAGTAGAAAACGGAACTATGGAGATACTTTCAAAAGCAGGTGCGATAATAACACATCCAAGCTGTGGACTTTGTTGTGGACGAACGGGAGGGATTCTGACAGACGGAGAGACAGTTGTTGCGACAAACAATCGTAACTTCCTCGGCCGTATGGGAACATCAAAAGTAGGTATCTATCTTGCATCACCAAAAGCAGCAGCAGCCTGTGCAATAGCAGGAAAGATAGTAGTACCGTAATAGTAAGTTACTGTTTGACAGCAAACCAGACAATTTGTGTCTGTGCACACTTGACACAAAACTAATTAAAAAAATATGTGCAGAAATGAGGATTAATATGGTTAAGAAAATTGAAAATAACGATATGAGTGAAGTTTTAGCAAGCAAATGTGCGTTAGTTGATTTTTCGGCTGCATGGTGTGGACCTTGCAACATGATAGGACCTGTAGTAGAGCAGTTGTCAGAGGAAAGAGACGATGTTGAGTTCTTTAATGTCGATGTTGACAAAAATCCTGACCTTGCAATGAAGTACAGAATACAGAGCATACCTGCACTTGTATTATTTAAAGACGGTGAGGAAGCAAATAGAAGCATAGGTTTTATACCTAAGGACAAAATAGAAGAATTTATTTCTTAATGTCTTATTGCAAGTATGTTACGTTTATTTAAAGAACATTATAT
>JBNMLR010000349.1:0-3321 GCA_050874945.1 Butyribacter sp.
ATCTGAGACTTGTTTTAAGCATAATCCAGAGGTTTGGTGCTGCCGGAGAAAACAGTGATGACCTGTTTCAGATAGGGTGCGTCGGTCTTATGAAAGCCATCGATCACTTTGATGTGACGATGAACGTAAAATTCAGTACCTACGCCGTTCCAATGATAATCGGGGAGATACGCAGGTATTTAAGGGACAATAACAGCATAAGGGTGAGCAGGTCGGTGAGAGACCTCGCATACAAAGCCATATATGCAAAAGAAGCACTTATGAAGCAGAGTGAAAAAGAACCGGGGATAGAGCAGATAGCAAAAATGCTTGAAGCAACGCCCGAAGATGTGGCATTTGCACTGGATGCCATACAGAGTCCCGTGTCACTTTATGAACCCGTGTTTGCCGAGGGCGGAGATACTTTATATATCATGGATCAGATAAGTGATAAAAAGAATCTTGAGGAGGACTGGGTGGAGAAAATGTCGATAAAAGCAGCGATAGATCACCTGTCTGAGAGAGAGAACCGTATAATTAAAATGAGATATTATGAGGGGAAGACACAGATGGAAGTTGCAAATGAAATATGTATTTCACAGGCACAGGTCAGTCGTCTTGAAAAGAGAGCACTTAAGGTTATGAAACAATATCTTTGATTATTATGGGGGCTTTATGCGAATTTGTGAGCTTAGGGAGAAGGAAGTAGTAAATGTGTGTGACGGGGAGCGTCTTGGGAATATCTGCGATGTGGATTTTGAGGAGCGTACAGGCAGAATCTGCTCGCTGATAATACCCGGACCATGTAAGGTATTCGGCATTATAGGGCGTGACAGTGAATATATAATTCCATATGAGTGCGTAAAGAGGATAGGGTCAGATGTTGTACTTGTCGAGGTCGAAGCATCGAAATGTCTTCACAAATGTGAGTGGTGATTTATGAGATGGACAATTCAGGTTTCTTCTATTATAATATATTGAGCATAGCACAGGCATTAGGTCGACACATTTCGACCGTATAACATGATATTACGAAATAAACGAAAATGTTTTCGGTTATAATATACATTTGATGGAGGAAACAGTGATGAAATGTCCATTTTGCGGAGAAGCAGATACGAAAGTTATAGATTCCAGACCGGCAGATGAAAATACATCTATAAGGAGAAGGAGACAGTGCGATAAGTGCAATAAACGATTTACTACATATGAAAAGGTAGAGTCGATACCGCTTGTTGTCATAAAAAAAGACCGGACAAGAGAACCTTACGACCGTGCAAAGATAGAAAGAGGAGTGTTCCGGTCATGCCACAAGCTGCCCATATCCGTTGATGATATGAACCTGCTTGTAGACAGGGTGGAAACTGAGATATTTAACAAAGAGATAAATGAAGTTCCGAGCAGTCTTATAGGAGAACTTGTCATGGAGGGGCTTGAAAAACTCAATGCGGTAGCATATGTCAGATTTGCATCCATATACAGGGAATTTAAGGATGTAGACACATTTATGGAAGAACTTAAAAAAATTCTTGACAAATGAAAATAACAGCTTGTAAATACCAGAGTGTTCTGGTAATATAACAGTATGATTTACGGGTAGATTTGCTGTGCATGGAGGTAGACTATGTATAGTGAATCATTTAGTGCAGCCGTATTTGGAGTAGACGGCTGTGTAGTACATATTGAGACAGATATATCAGAAGGACTTCCGGGTCTTGTTCTGGTAGGCTATCTGTCGTCAGAAGTAAAAGAAGCAAGAGAGAGAGTAAGGATTGCATTAAAAAACAGCGGATACAGATTTCCGCCTAAGAAGATAACGGTAAATCTCTCTCCTGCTGATGTGAGAAAAGACGGGACTTCATTTGACCTGTCTATTGCTGTTGCGATATTGGCGGCATTTGGTTATATAGACAAAAAAATCTTAAAACAAATTCTATTTATCGGTGAGTTAGGTCTTGATGGAAATATCAAATCAGTTAATGGCGTACTTCCAAGAGTTTATACAGCATATGAAAACGGATTTAAGTATTGTATCGTGCCATTTGATAATGTTTGTGAGGCAGGCATTATAGATGACATAGGAGTCATAGGCGTAAAAAATATTAAAGAGATGGTTCAGATATTAAATTCGGCGGATATTGCCGGGTATATATCTGATGCAAAATCAAAGATACAGTTTAAGGGAGAAAATAATGAGCATGACCTCTCTGACATAAGGGGACAGGAGGGTGCAAAAAGAGCGGTTGAAGTGGCTGTTTCGGGTATGCACAACATTGCACTCATAGGTGCTCCGGGCACGGGAAAGACAATGCTTGCACAGTGCATACCCGGTATCATGCCAAAACTTACATTTTCAGAGAGGATGGAAATATCAAAAGTATATAGCGTCGCAGGTCTTTTAAACAAAGAAAATCCTGTTGTGCAAAAAAGACCGTTCAGGTCACCGCATCACACTGTAACGCAGACGGCACTTGCGGGAGGAGGGAGATACCCAAAGCCGGGGGAGGTGAGCCTTGCGTCGGGAGGTGTGCTTTTTCTTGATGAGCTGCCGGAGTTTCAAAGACAGGTGTTAGAGGTGATGAGACAGCCTTTAGAGGACGGATATGTAAATGTCTCAAGGCTTGAGGGGAGTTACCGCTATCCCGCAAAGTTTCAGCTTACGGCTGCGTTAAATCCATGCAAGTGCGGATATTACCCTGACAGGAAAAAATGTAACTGTTCACAGGGACAGATAAAAAATTATCTCGGCAGGATAAGTAAACCTTTGCTTGACAGGATAGACATTTTTACCGAAACGATAATATTAAAATACGGTGAGATAAGCAACAGCGACAAAGGCGAGAGTTCTTATGAAGTAAGAAAAAGAATAGAAAAAGTTCATGGTATTCAGAAAGAACGCTACAAAAATGACGGTATATTATTTAACTCGGAACTAAATGCAGGCATGATAAAAAAATATTGTGTGATGGATAAAGAAGCAATGGAATATCTTGAAAATATATTTGAGAATATGGAGTTTAGTGCGAGGGCATATCACAAGGTATTAAAGACTGCGAGGACAATAGCGGATATGGATGACAGCGGGGAGATAAAAAGAAAACACATCTCTGAGGCAGTATGTTACCGCACCGCAGATAAGAAGTATTGGGGGGTGACGCTGTGAATACGGGTGAAGAAATTTTATATCCGTTCTGGCTTAGCTGTATTCAGGGTGTCGGGACAAAGACCATAGAAAGGCTTATCGGTCATTTTGGGAGTGCAAAAGCTGTTTTTGAAGCAGACAGTGAGAAACTGTATGGGGTAAACGGCATAAGAAAGAATGTGTTACATAAGCTTATTGAG
>JBNMLR010000350.1:0-3317 GCA_050874945.1 Butyribacter sp.
TACAGTCCCTGCATGAATAGATGGGTGAAAGATAGTCAGCCGGATAACCGTTTTCGGTAAGGAGTTTAACCTTTTTGTCTACAAGCTGTGCTTTTTTTTCACGGTATGTCTGTTCATCAAGAGTATCATCAGGACTAAGAAGTTCCATGCGTGCCTGATTTGTGGAAAGATTGATTATCTCATTTTGAATTTCCTTAAGCTGTGGAATTTCATCGAAAAGTTTCTCATATCTTGCCGCAACAGTTCGTTTGTTTTTTAATCTCAACTGGTCATACTTATACATAATATCACGATATTGAGTGTTTGATAATCCCATAAATTTCCTCCATTATAAAGCTGTAGAGCCGGAATGCTTTACTATCTGTTTAAAAGTTTTTTTTCGAGTTCGCTAATCTCAGCATGAGATGTATCTCTCTGTCTGAAAGTGTTAAATTGGTTTTTCTTTACATAACCATTAACGGAGCTGCCTGTTGTATTATATCTGTAGTTGTTTGAATTTGAGTTATCTTTTTGTAATTTTTTGTCTGCTTTGTTCTTTGCATATATCTCGTCAGCTTTTTCAACATCGAGTAATGTTTTAATACCTGATTTATGCCAGTTGTCAAGTATGCCATCTGTATATTTAAAGTCTGCTTTCTGTATTTTTAACATTGTGCGGTTGCAGGCTTCAAGTATCACGCTTAAATCGGTACCCCAGTCTTTCTGCCATTTTTCAACAAACTGTTTTTCAATCATTGCAAGAGGTCTTCCAAGACCAAATGCTTTTGATATGGCGGTATGTGCCGTATTGTAATCGGCAGATTCTTTTTTTGCATCCTCAGGTGTTTTTACACCACGCTCATGCCATGCCAGTGCTACAGCCTGTATGTAGCTTGAATTGCTCTTTCCGAGTGAAATACAATATTCATAAAGATGAAGAAGCAAATCCGAAGAAAAATGCAATGTACCGTAAAGATATGATATAAGCTCTATTTCATTAGGTTTAAATGGTCTTTCAAGAAATGATTCAATAACCTGACAAGCCCATTTGAAATCCTGATTTGAGGCAAGTTCTTTTAACTGCTTAGGTGAAACGGAAACAGGTTTATTGTATTTATTTTCGGTTTCTTTAGTACCGGAAAATGGCATTTGTTCGGTGCTTGCAATATCGTCGATTACTTCGTTTGTCTGAGCATCTTTCTTTATCGCAGTATATACATCATCGGGGTTATACATATCTATGGAAGTTATGTTGTCAGCATTATCAACGGTGATGCCGATAAGACCTTTCTTTTCCCAATGCTGCAAAGCCCGTATGATGTCTCTTTCAGTGCTGTCCATTTTATCTGCAAGTTCAGAAACAGATATGTCAGTTTTTCCTGCCTGGATATATTCTGACAGATAAAGATAAACTTTTACATAGCTGCCGTTTGCATCAAGCATAAAATGCTCGATAAAAGCATTGCTTATCACCGTATTCGGTTTTATATATCCCATACAGGAGAAAACATTTTCCATGATAAACCTCGTTTCTTTATAGTATAAAAATCATGATACACATAGTCCACCGAATTGTATTTTATCATGTTTTTAAAATGTTTCAAGTCGTTGACATAAAACATTGATGTGGATTAAAAAAATGTGGATAATGTGGAAAATGTTAATAATGGGACAAAACGCCTGAAATACTTATTATACGGGGAATAAAAATATCCACAATGGATTGTGTAGAATTATTAACAATCTATTGTGGATAATGTGGATAACTTATTTGCTGACGAGTGATTCGCCTATGGTTACGACATTTCCGGCACCCATAGTTATCAACAAATCGCCGTCGATACAATTTTCAAGTAAAAATTTTTCAATTTCATCAAAACTTGGGAAATAGTATGCTTTTTTACCCAGTTTTTCAAGCTCTGCCTGGAGTGTTTTCGATGAAATATCACCCGGGTCCTGCTCTCTGGCAGCATATATATCAGCAAGAACGATATTTTCGGCATTAGAAAGAGCCTGTGCAAACTCTTTTAAAAGTGCTCTTGTTCTGCTGTAGGTGTGTGGCTGGAAAACGCACCAGAGGTGTTTGTGCGGATATTTCTGTGCAGCGGTAAGCGTAGCTGCGATTTCTGTCGGATGGTGTGCATAGTCATCAATGACAGTAACACCGTTAAATGTACCTTTGAGTTCAAAACGGCGTTCAGTTCCGACAAAATCAGAAAGACCACTTAATATAGAAGATTCGTCTATTCCGTAATATTCTGATAAAGCTATTGCTGAAAGTGAATTTGAAATGTTGTGTTTTCCGACTACATTAAGTTTTACCTGCATATCCGTCTTTTGACCGTTTCTTACAAGTGTGTAGCAGCCGTGACCCTTTTCGTCAAAGTTTATGTCCGCTGCGCTATAGTCGGCATCATCATCAAGACCGAAAGTGATGACCTTGCATTTGAGTCCGTCTGTTATCTCATTTAACCTGTCAATATCTTTATTTATGACGAGAACTCCGTTTTCAGGTATGAGTTCTGCAAATTTGCGGAAAGAATGTCTTATATCGTCAATGTCTTTGAAGAAATCAAGATGGTCTGCATCGACATTTAAGATAATACCTGCCGTAGGATGGAATTTTAAAAAGCTGTTTGTGTACTCGCAGGCTTCAGTGATAAAGTTCTCTGAATGACCTATACGGATATTTCCTCCTATTGCGTCAAGGATACCGCCTACTGATATGGTAGGGTCTTTTTTTGCAGCGAGGAAAATCTGTGACAGCATTGAAGTGGTCGTAGTTTTGCCGTGAGTACCCGAGATACCGATGGCATTTGGATAATTTTTCATGACCTGACCGACCATCTCGGCTCTCTCCATCATAGGGATGTTAAGTTCTTTTGCTCTGACAAATTCAGGATTGTCAGGGTGGATTGCGGCAGTGTAGACTACAAAGTCAATATCTTCCGTAATATTTTCTGTTTTCTGTCCATATATGATATTAATGCCTATGCTCTCAAGATGATCTGTTATCTTGCTTTCTTTCATATCTGAGCCACAGACATTGAAGCCGTTTTCATGAAGGAGCTGGGCGAAACCGCTCATGCTTATGCCCCCGATTCCGATAAAAAATACTTTGCATGGATTATTAAGGTTTATTTGATACATAATTCCACCGTCCTATCTGTTTTTATAAGTTATCTCCTCTTATATTAAAACAACAAATGAAAAAAAACAATTACAAAATAAAAATGTAACAAAAATATAAATCATTTGTAATTAAAAGTTATCAGGGAGAAGGCAGGGCTGTATGAATAAATATTAAAATTAAAGAGAAAAAGTTAATAGTCTAAAAA
>JBNMLR010000351.1:0-3313 GCA_050874945.1 Butyribacter sp.
GATATGTGACTGCAAACAGCAGAAATCTCTGCACACAGGTTATAAGAAAAACATTTACTATAACTTTTATATTTTTATAAAAAAATTCTGCCGCGTGTCTGTATTTTTCCATTGCTCTCTCTAAGCGTTCACCGTATTTTTTTTCCATGTCCTTCTTAAATATCCTGTCAAACAGCCTTATGCAAAATAATACGATATTGCTTGCAAGCGTTGGATGAAATACAAGTATAAGCATACCAAAAACACACACAACATTCAAGAAAATTCCGAGATAACACCAGCCATATACCGGTTTTAAAAATCTCCAGACAGGCTCAGGCCTGAATATCATTACAACAAGCCCCAGTACGACAAGTACAAGTTTATATGTAATCGTCACTATAAGAAGTACCATTGTTGATGTAGGCAATGACAGTTTATCTTTTTTCATAAAGTAAAGCTGTGCCGGCTGACCGCCCGTAGCCGATGGTGTTATAAGTGAAAAGAAAAATCCCACAAATGAATATAAAAAACAGTGTGTCAGTTTTACATTTTCACCTAAAACTTTCATCATATAATAGATTATCACCGACTCCGACTCGATAAATCCTACAACAAATACCGCACCGAGCAGCCAATATCTGAAATCTCCCTGCTTTAAATAAATTAGAAGCTCGGAAAGATTTTCTCCATGAAATACCGAATAAAGCGTGATAAGAAGCACCAACACCAAAAAAACGGCATTAAAAATATTTTTCTTTACTCCTGACATTTAATCTCTCCCAAATACAACATTATTAACTTTATCAAAAAATCTCCATATCTTTTTGTAAAAGTCAGTATGTGTCCCTATAAAATATGACAGTTCAGCTATCGCAACCCCTGCAAACACATCAAGTATATAATGCTGCTTCGTAAACTGCGTTGATGCAAACACGAGTACCGCAAACACAGCCGAAAAAACTTTGTACCGGTTCGGTATATGTTTCTGCTTTCTTATTCCGATAAAACACATCCAGCTTACAAGACAGTGTATCGACGGAAACAGATCCGTTGCAGGGTCAACCGTATATACAAACCTCATAAGAATACTTGAAAGACCGTTTCCCGTAATCTCCGGTCTGACATTGGTAGTCGGCAGCAATATAAAAAACACGCCACAGATAAGCCTTGACAGATAATCACCTGTCGCAAACTTATACCAGTGTTCTCTCCCGGTCCTTGAAATCATTATATAATTTACCGCCCAAAAAGCAAAGCATATAAGATATATGTATATCCATTCCTTAACAAACGGCAGACTCTTATCAAACTTAGTCGACAAATCGTAATGCTTAGCATTTTTCATAAGAAGCTGAGTTCCCGTGTATATTGCCGAATTAAGCACAAAGCATGAAATAAGCGATATAACCGTCTGCTTCGGAATAAGTTTTCCCACGGATTTCTCATACCATATCCCAAACTTTGTACTTCCTGTTTTACTCTTTTTTTTATCTCTCATATCTCTAATTTCCCTTATCCCCCTATTTTTTACTATCGTATCTTTAATATCGTTAAATTCCTATATATACTGAGCAATGTCAAGCAGATATTAGCAATCCATTCTGCCGCTTCATAATGTTAAAATAATATTTTACAACACTCGTAAATCATTATCTCTGTTAATGCAGCATTTAAAGCATTTCGTCATTATCTTTGCCGTCATTCCCGTCATTTAACTTGCCGGCTTTATCCTCGCTATCTAACTCGCCATCATCATATTTTTCCATATCCTCATGAATATCAGGATGAATAACTCTGTAAATAATAGTGTACGCATAAAGAAGTAACGGAATCATAATCGTCATACCCACACTCGCCATAAAAAGACCGTGAGCCTGCGGCTTGGCAAAAATCGCCGCCACGAACGAAACCACATACATCCCAACCAAAAGAACACACATAACAATAGCCGCCGCCTGTTTAATTTTCTTCAATCAAATCACCTCACAATCACAACCTTAAATCTGCCCCAAGAATTTTATGTACTGCTACGAACGACAACATAGCGAGAGCGTGCCTGCGATATTATCTGTTATACCGTTGCAATCCTCACAACTACTCACAAGTTTCGCTCTCAGCCTTTATTTTATCAAAGCGTTCTGAAATAGTCCTCTCATATCCATTGTCCGACGGCACATAAAATTTTCGTCCCACAAGTTCATCCGGCAGATACTGCTGTCTTACATAATGGTTCGGATAATCATGTGCATACTTATATCCCGTGCCATGACCGAGTTTTCCGGCACTTTTGTAATGTGCATCTTTCAGATGATTTGGCACTCCGCTTATCTTTTCATTCTGAACGGACTGCATTGCATCGTCTATCGCCATTATTGCCGAATTGCTCTTTGGTGCTGATGCCACATATGCCGCCGCCTGTGCAAGCACTATCCGACCCTCCGGCATACCGAGCCTTTCCACCGCCTGTGCCGCACTCACCGCTACGACAAGTGCCTGTGGGTCTGCATTTGATACATCCTCGGCTGCACATATCATTATTCTTCTTGCGATAAATTTTACATCTTCGCCTGCATAGAGCATCCTTGCAAGGTAATAGACCGCCGCATCCGGATCTGAGCCACGCATACTTTTTATAAATGCAGATATTGTGTCATAATGATTATCACCTGTCTTATCATATCTCACAGGTCTTTTCTGGATGCACTCCCCCGCCACTTCAAGCGTTATGTGGATGATGCCGTCCTCTCCTCTGTCGGTCGTGAGTATTCCAAGTTCAATGGCATTTAAGGCTGCCCTTGCATCTCCGTTTGCCATATCTGCGAGAAATTCAAGTGCATCATCATCTATCTTTGCATTGTATGACCCCATTCCTCTTTCTTTGTCATTTACGGCACGAAGTATAAGTTCTTTTATATCCTCTGTTTCAAGTGCTTTTAATTCAAATATCCTCGACCTCGATATAAGAGCACCGTTTACCTCAAAATACGGGTTTTCAGTTGTCGCACCTATCAGAATGACCGTTCCGTCCTCGACAAACGGTAACAGATAATCCTGCTGTCCTTTGTTGAATCTGTGAATTTCGTCTACAAAAAGGATAGTTTTTTTGCCATACATTCCTGCGTTGTTTTTGGCTTTCTCTATGACTTCCTCCATATCCTTTTTTCCGGCACTTGTCGCATTTATCTGTAAAAACTCTGCACTTGTCGTGTTTGCTATAACTTTGGCAAGTGTTGTCTTTCCTGTTCCGGGGGGTCCGTAAAATATGATAGATCCCAGTTTGTCAGCTTTTATCGCACGATATAAAAGTTTGCCTTTTCCGACAATATGCTGC